>JAFUDV010000071.1 GCA_017464245.1 Bacteroidales bacterium
ACGCTGCGGAACTGCTCCATCAGCGCGGTGACGGAGCCCTTCTTTCCGAGGAACCGGACGCGGGCCTCTTCGACCTCCTTCTGCGAGGCCGCTTTCAGTCCGGCCAGCTCTTTCTGTATCTGTTCGATGGCTTCTTTCATGGTTCGGTAACTTCTAATATCCCGCAAAGATAACTATTTTCCCTCGTTTTTGAGCTCGGCCGAGGCTTTTTCGGCCTTGGCCCTGCGCTTGTCGCGGGCTTTCTGGTTCCGCTGCCCCGTGGCTTTCCAGTATTTCTTCCACTGTTCCTCGGTGAAGAAGCGCTTGTAGGAGTCGTCGATCTGCTGCATCCATTTGTCCTGGATACTCTGGTACAGGTCCGCGTTTCCCACCTTGGCCTGCTGCATCTCGTCCAGTTCCTCCTGGAGGGCGTGGTAGTCGTGGGTGAGGGTGGAGTCCACGTAGAACTCCTGCCAGTATTCGAGCTGGAGCTGGTCGGAGAGGCGCTTGACCTCCTTGTCGATGAGCTCGAGCAGCTGCTTTTCCTTCTGCTCCGGGGTCTGGGGGCCCTGGTTCTGGGCCAGGAGGGCGGTTCCGCCGATGAGAAGGGCCGCCGCGAGTGTCCACAGGTATTTCATCCCTTGATAAAAATTCATAAATTTGCAATCAGGCAAAATTAACAATTATTGAACAAACACCCAAATACGATGCATAAATCGCACCTGACCCTCCTCCTTTCCGCCGTCCTGGCCCTTGCGCCGGCCTGGGAAGGGAATACCTGCACCAACGTCATCGTCACCAAAGGTGCCAGCAAGGACGGCTCCACGCTCGTGACCTACGCGGCGGATTCGCACGCCCTCTTCGGCGAGCTCTACTTCCATCCCGCCGCGGACTGGAAGGCCGGTTCCCTGCTGAAAATCAATGACTGGGACTCCGGGAAATACCTCGGCGAGATCGACCAGGTGGCCCATACCTGGCAGACGGTGGGGAACATGAACGAGAAACAGCTCATCATCACCGAGACCACCTGGGGCGGCCGGGAGGAGCTGATGGACCGCCGCGGCCGCATCGACTACGGTTCCATCATCTACACCACCCTGCAGCGGGCTTCCACAGCCCGCGAGGCCATCGCGGTCATCGTGGACCTCGCCAGCACCTACGGCTACGCCTCCGAGGGGGAGACCTTCTCCATCGCGGACAAGAACGAGGCCTGGATCATGGAACTCATCGGCAAGGGGACGAACATCAAGAACGGGGTCAATGTGGACAAGGGCATCGTGTGGGTGGCCATGCGCGTGCCGGACGGGGCCATCTGCGCCCATGCCAACCAGGCCCGCATCGGCGCCTTCCCGCTGGACGATCCCGACAACTGCATCTATGCGAAGGACGTCATCTCCTTTGCCCGCAAGAAGGGTTTCTTTGACGGGGCCGACGAGGAGTTCAGCTTCAAGAAGGCCTACTGCCCGGTGGATTTCGGCACCGTCCGCGGCTGCGACGCCCGGGTCTGGAGTGCCTTCAACATCCTCTCCGGCGGCTGGTTCTCCTATTATGACGCCGAGGGGAACGCCGTCACCAAGGACGCCTCCGACTTCCTGGATTATGCGATGGGCTACAACCTGGACGGCGACCTGCCGCTGTTCATCTATCCCCGGGAGAAGGTGTCCGTGAAGGCCCTGGCCGACGTGATGCGCGACCACTACGAGGGTACGCCCATGGACATGACGCAGGATATCGGCGCGGGCGGCAACGCCCTCCCGTACCGCTGGCGGCCGATGGAGTTCAAGGCCGGGGACGGCACCTACCTGAACGAGCGCGCCATCGCCACGCAGCAGACCGGCTTCTGGATGGTGGGCCAGGCCCGGGACTATGTCCCCGACGAGGTGGGCGGCATCCTGTGGTTCGGCACGGACGATGCGGCAACTTCCTATGTGACACCGATTTACACCTCTACGACCGAGGTTCCCGAATGCTTCCGGGAGGGGAACGGCGACCTCCTGCACTATTCCCCGACCGCCTCTTTCTGGATCAACAACCGCGTGGCCAACGCCTGCTACAAGATGTACAACGTCATGG
Source organism: Bacteroidales bacterium (assembly GCA_017464245.1). Taxonomy (GTDB): domain Bacteria; phylum Bacteroidota; class Bacteroidia; order Bacteroidales; family UBA932; genus Cryptobacteroides. Next base: position 2,053 of record JAFUDV010000071.1, read on the forward strand.
CTCCGCACGTACGGGCGAAGATCGACGCCTTCGAGATCGACCAGATGGAGCACAAGACCCACTCCGCGGACAGCGCTGCCTGCGTCCTCTATAACGAGGTGGCGGTGAAGTTCCAGGAGAAGGCCAGCCGGGACGGGATGATTTCCCGCAAGCCTTTCGCCAAGCTGACGAAGTTCCTCACGGACTACACCGTGGACACGGCCCAGAAGCAGTTCGCCGCCTGGGTGAAGCTGGAGGAGGAACTCCTCGTGAAGTTCATCGACGGCAACGTGAAGCCGCAGAACGAGGACGGCACCTTCAAGCATTCCGAGTATTCCGAAGGCCAGCCTGCGAAGATCGAGTGGCCGGGCTACACCGAACTCTGGAAGGAAACGGTGGCCCGCGAGGCCGGTGAAGTCCTGAAAGTCAAGGAATAATGGCCGTGACGGTTTTTCGCGGCGGGCGCTTCCTCCTTCCGGAGGGCGTCCGGACCGGGATTGCCCTGGTGGTCCGGGACGGCCGGATCGAAGCCGTCGTCCCCGAAAGCGAAGCGCCGGAAGGGGAGGCGGTCGATGCCGGGGGACAGTGGGTCAGTCCCGGGTTCATCGACCTGCATGTCCATGGCGGCTGGGGGCACGATTTCCTGGACGGGACGGTGGAGGCGTATCTGGTTCCGGCCCGCCGGCACGCCCTGCACGGGACCACGACCATGACTCCGTCGCTCGCGACGGCCTCTTTCGCGGATTATGAACGGGCGGTGCGCGCCTATCGCAAGGCGCTGCCCCTGAACAAGGAAGGGGCGCAGTTCGCGGGAATCCATTTCGAAGGTCCCTTTTTCTCGCCGGCCAAGGCTGGAGCGCAGGACGCCTCCCTGCTCAAGGACCCTACGCCGGAGCATTATCTTCCGCTGCTGGAAGCGTTTCCGGAGACGGTCCGCGTGAGCGCCGCGCCGGAACTCGAAGGCGCCATGGGCCTTGGGGAAGAACTGAAACGCCGCGGCATCGTCGCCGCCATCGCCCATACGGACGCCTCCTGCGCGACCTGCGAAGAGGCTTTCCGCCATGGCTATTCCCTGATGACGCATTTCTACTGTGCCATGTCCACCGTCGCCAAGCGCGGTTACAGCCGCTATGCCGGCGCCGTGGAGGCGGGATACCTGCAGGACTTTGACATCGAGGTGATTGCAGACGGCGAGCATCTGCCCGTGGACCTTCTGCGGCTCGTATACCGGATCAAGGGTGCGGACCGCGTCGTCCTGTGCACGGACGCCATCCGCGCCACGGGGCTTCCCGACGGCGAATACATCCAGGGCAGCCTGGAGAACGGCCTCAAGTTCGTGGTGGAGAACGGCGTGGCGCTGCGGGCCGACCGCGGCGGCCTTGCCGGTTCCGTCGCCACGACGGACCGCCTGGTCCGCACCATGGCCCGCGCCGCCGGCCTCCCGGACGCCGTCCGGATGATGACGGAGAACCCCGCCCGCATCCTGGGCCTCTCCGCCAAGGGCCGCCTCGCCCCCGGCTGCGACGCGGACATCGTCCTCTTCGACGACGATGTCCGCGTCTCCCGCGTCTTCCTCTCCGGCCGGGAACTCCGCTGACAGGACGTGTGGACAGGGACTACGGCCGATTTATTCATGAGGCCGTGGTCCCTGTCCATACGTCCCTGGCGTATTTTGGATGATTCTTCCATTCTGACGGACGATTTTTGCAGAAAGCGGCCGTTTTTCTGCTTATCTTTGGAATGCACTAAATCCCAATGACCATGAAAGCCAGCCATCTTCTGAGCATTCTCCTGCTTGTGACCCTCCCGGTCGTGACGGTTTCCGCCCGCAGCGGGAAAAAGGCCGCCAAGACCATCCGTGAAGCCGCCGCCGTCCGGGTGGAGGCCCCCGTGGGGACCGCCCCGCGCCTGCCGTACCAGGTGTGGGTCACGTACAACGACGGAACCGGCGCCTGGAGGCAGGTCAAGTGGACCAATTCCCTCCGGGAGACCGAGGAGGAAGAGGCCGCGATGCCGGCCGGATCGACCTATACGGTCCGCGGCTATGTCCTTGGCGACAATACGACCGAGAACGGGTATCCGCTGGATGCGCAGGTGACCGTGGTGGCGGAGGCGGCGTCCATTCCCGCCCAGGCGCCCGTGGCGAGGCCGCTGCCGCTCGGAAGCGTCCGGCTCATCGGCGACAACCGCCTGACCGGGAACCGCGACCTGGACGTGCGGAACCTTCTCGCCCTGGATATCACCCAGCAGCTGTACAACTACCGCGACACCTACGGCCTTCCGACGGAGGGCTATACCGTGTCCGACGGCTGGGATTCCCCGACCACCAAGCTCAAGGGGCACGGCACCGGGCACTACATGTCCGCCCTGGCGTTCGCTTTTGCGGGCACGGACGACCCGGCCCTGAAGGACGCCCTGCGCAGCCGCATCCGGAGAATGGTGGACGAACTGCGTGCCTGCCAGGAACTTACCTTCGTCTGGGACGAGACCCTGGGCCGTTACCGCGAGGCGCGCGACCTGGTGCCCGAGGAGGAATTTGACAAGCTGGAAGGCACCTGGGCCGCCTTTGACGAGTATAAGAAGGACTGCCGGAGCTACGGGTACGGCTACATCAACGCCATCCCCGCCCAGCATCCCGTCCTTATCGAGAAATACGCCCCCTATAACAACGAGAAAGGCGTGTGGGCCCCGTATTATACCATCCACAAGCAGCTGGCCGGCCTGATTGACATTTCCGAGAACATCGACGATCCGGAGATCGCCGCGAAGGCCCTCCTCATTGCGAAGGACATGGGCCTCTGGGTGTGGAACCGCCTGCACTACCGGACTTATGTGAAGATGGACGGCGACAAGGCGGAGCGCCAGGCCCGGCCCGGCAACCGCTACGAGATGTGGAACATGTACATCGCCGGCGAGGTGGGCGGCATGCAGGAGTCCCTGGCCCGTCTGTCGGCCAAGGCGAAAGACCCGGTGGAGAAGGCGCACCTGCTGGAGGCGGCGCAGTGCTTCGACTCTCCGGCCTTCTATGACCCGCTGTCCAGGAATATCGACGACATCCGCACCCGTCATGCGAACCAGCACATCCCGATGATCGTGGGTGCCGTGAATACGTACGAGGTGGGCGGCGAAGCCCGTTACTATCACATTGCCAGGAACTTCTGGGAGATGGTCCAAGGCCGCTATGCCTATGCCATGGGCGGCGTGGGGAACGGCGAGATGTTCCGTCAGCCCTACTCCCAGATGATGAGCCTCAACACCAGCGTGATGTCCGACCGCCGGCGGAACCTCTTCCCGAACCCGGACATCAACGAGACCTGCTGCGCCTACAACCTGGCGAAGCTCACGAAGGACCTGAACGGCTACGACCCGGACGACGCCCGGTACATGGACTACTACGAGCGGGTGCTCTACAACCAGCTCGTGGGCTCGGTCCATCCTACGGAGTACGGCGTGTGCTACCAGTATGCGGTGGGCATGAACGCGACGAAGCCGTTCGGCAGCCCCACTCCGCAGGAGTCCTGCTGCGGCGGCACCGGCGCGGAGAACCATGTGAAATACCAGGAGGCGGCCTACTTCGTCTCCGACAACACCCTGTGGGTGGCCCTGTACCTGCCCACGACTGCCCGTTGGGACGAGAAGGGCGTCGCTCTGCGCCAGGAATGCCGCTGGCCGGCGGAGACTTCCACCCTTACCATCGAGAAGGGCGGCCGGTTCGCCTTGAAACTCCGCGTCCCGTACTGGGCTACGGAAGGTTTCGGCGTGAAAGTCAACGGACAGGAACTCCAGGCGGGATACCAGCCCTCTTCCTATGTGGAGGTTCCGGAACGGGAGTGGAAGGCCGGCGACCGCGTGGAGGTCGCGATGCCGTTCGGCAAGCACCTGGACTTCGGCCCGGACAAGATGGACCTGGCCGCGACCGGTGTCAATGAGGCCCGCACTCCGTTCGCCCCGATGTGGGAAGGCGTGGTGATGTACGGCCCGCTGGTGATGGCCACCCCGGACATCACCGTCTGGGACCAGGCGGAGTTCAACCTGAATCCGGACCTCTCCGACATCGTCCTGAAGGGCCACACCGATGACGAGGGCACCATGGGCAATGTCTATTCCCTCACCCTCGGCGACAAGACCTTCTATCCCGACTACTGGATGACGGACCACAGCACGCACTACCTGCGTCTCAATGTCCTGAACGAGGGCAAGAAGGCGAAGAAATCCCGCGGCGTGGACAAGACGTACCTGGACCAGGCCATCCGGATCGCCCGTTCCCGCGTGGTCGCGCAGGATGCCTGGAACGCGCTGGAAACCAAGGTTCCGGCCTTCGCTCCGTGGGCTCCGAACGGCTACGCCCGGATGCTGGAGCAGCTTGCCGCCGCCGAGGCTGTGAACGCTGCCAAGCCCAAGTCGCTCAAGCAGGAGGAGGTGACCAAGGCCACATCGGCCCTGAACGCCGCCATCAACACCATGCGTCCCGGCAACCTGGCGGAGCCGGAGGACCTGGACGCCCTGCTGCGCCTGGTGGTGGAGACCAAGGAGATCCCGAACAAGAACACCCAGCTCCGCGAAGCCATCGACTTCGCCGACATGGTGATCCAGTATGTCAATGACGGTTCCGGTACGAAGGACCTCATCGAACGGGCCACACGCGTCCTGCAGGATGCGCTGAAGACGCTGTAACAGGATTTACATCAAGGAAATAGCCGGCTCAATGGCCGGCTTTCCGTGGTTATTTACCGTAAGGTTTCGTTCCTTCGAAACTGACTTTCCAAGGCCATTTGGTATCCTTGTAAAATCGTCCAAATCTATGACTGGTGCGTCCGTGCCCAGTCGTGCGGAGAGACGCCGAACTGGTTCAGGAAACTCTTCGAGAAGTAGCTCGGGGAGGAGAATCCGGTCATGTAGCAGATTTCCCCGACGGAATACCGTCCTTCGGAAAGGAGGGCGGCCGCCTTGTTCAGCCGCGCCTGGTTGATCAGGTTGTTGGGCGTCTCGCCGCAGAGCTCCTTCACCTTGGCGAACAGGCCGGAGCGGGAGATGGCCATCTCCTTGGCAAGGAAGCCGACGGAGAGCTCCGGATTGGCCACGTTCTCCGCGATGATCCGGTCCAGCTTGAGCAGGAAGTCTTCCTCCCTGTCCGGCACGCGCTCTTCCGTCTCGGGCGCTTTCCCTTCCCGCAGCGACAGGGCGGCGCGCATCTGCTGGAGGCTGGCGGACAGGCTGCGGAGCATCCGGTGGTTCTTTTCGATGACGGAAAGCCCGCCTTTGACGGCCTGCGGCACCCGCGGTTCCTCCTTGATCCGGTCCAGTTGGACGCCGATTCCCGTCAGGGGCGCTTCCAGCTGGTCCGCCAGGGAGGTGAGGAGCTGGACCCGGTCGTCCCGTTCCTCCTCCTTGAGCAGGGAAACCGCGGCGTCCAGCTGCTGCTCATAGCGGGCCTTGGACTCTTCTTCCTTCCGTTTCAGGTACCAGCGTCCCAGCAGCCAGAACAGGATGCCCACCAGGAGCACGTACAGGATGAGCGCCACGTTGGACAGGAGGGGGTGCGGCCGGACGGTGAAAGACAGGGTGGCCCCCTCCGTGTTCCAGACGCCGCTGTTGTTGCAGGCGGTCAGCTGCAGGCGGTATCGGCCGGCGGGCAGCTTGTTCAGGGACAGGAAGTTCTGGTTCCCGATCTGCTTCCATTCCGGGTCCAGGCCTTCCAGCCGGTAGGCGAACCGGATCTTTTCGGGTGCTTCATAGCTGAGGGCGGCGAAGGAGATGTAGATGTCCCGCATCCGCCAGGGCAGGACGATGTGCCCGAGGCTGCCGTTCTGGAAGGCATCCATGAACAGCCCGGGTCCGGAGGCATGGAAGCGGGTGAACAGCACGGGCGGCGGCGTGTCGTTGCCCTTGACGCCCGGAAAGAAGGAGACGAACCCGTCGGCGGCGCCCATGTAGATCCGGCCGTCCCGGGTGACGGTGCCGGCATTCGTGGAGAACAGGCTGGAGGTGATTCCGTCGTTGGCACCGAACGATTCCCGCCTTCCGTCGGCGAGGAAGTAGCGGACGATGGAGGAGGCGGTGGACAGCCACAGCTGGTTCCCGTCGGAGGCGATCCTCAGGATGTCCTCTCCGGTCATCAGGGTCTTCGCGCCTCCGTCCGCCGACAGGAGGACGAGTCCGTTCTGGGTGCCGGCAAAGACGCCCTGGGGGGCGGGGGTGAGACAGTTGATATAATTGGAAGGCAGTCCGTTGTCCGCCGTCGTGAAGGTTTGCCAGGAGCCGTCGGATTTCCGGCGGAGGACACCGCTCCGGGAGGTGGCGAACCACAGGGAGCCTTCCGCATCGGCCTGGATGTCCATGACCCAGTCGCCGGCCGCCCTTTCCTCCACAAAGCGGTCGGAGGCGGCGTCATACCGGCAGATGCCGCTGCTCGTGCCGGCCCAGAGGGTTCCGCCCGCATCCAGGCACAGGCCGTACACGCTGGGGGCGTCCAGGCCTTCGTCCTGTCCGTATTCCCGGACGAGCCCGGTCTTCAGGTTCAGCCGGAGCAGGTTGTCGGAGTAGGTACCGATCCAGAGGTCGTCCTCCTCGCGGAGCAGGGCATGGACGTTGAGCGCGGACAGCCGGCCGGACCAGCCCCGGGTCGCGCTCCATTGGACGGCGGCGTCCCGGACCGGGTCGTAGCGGAACAGGCCGCCGTTGTCGGACCCGATCCACAGCGTTCCGTCCGGGTCCTCGCAGAAGCAGCTGACGACGAACCGTTCTTCGGCGCCGAGCAGTCCGGACAGCGAGCGGGTCGTGAACTGGCCCAGATGGGGCGCCACGTAATTCACGCCCCCATAGTACGTTCCGATCCAGAGTCCGCCTTCATGGTCCCGGGTCACGGGATAGACGAACTGGTCGGACAGGGAGGCGGGGTCGTTCCGGTCGTTCCGGTACAGGGTCTGTTCCCCGGTCTGCGGATCGAGGTGCAGCAGCCCGTCGTCCGAGCCCACCAGCAGGTTCCGTGCGCCGTCGCGGGTGAGGGAATGGATGTGGTTGAGCCCTTTTTCGGGCGGGACGGCACACCGGACCGTCCGGGTGGCGGCATCCATCCGGTACAGCCCGAGGTTCCAGGTCCCCAGCCAGAGGTTTCCGTCCCCGTCTTCTTCCATGGCGCAGACCCGCGTGGGCGTGCAGCCCTGGAAGGACAGGCCGGGTGATTCGAAGGACAGGCTGGAGGAATTGTACACCATCAGTCCTTCCCCGGCGGAGGCGTCGGCGACCCAGAGGCGGCCGTCTTCCGAGGAAATGATGGCTTCCACCTGGTGTCCGTCCAGATAACCGGAGACCGTGTCGCCGGAAAGGCGGAAGACGCCCTTGCCCCACATGCCCACCCACAGGCCCCCGTCCCGGTCCTCCGTGAGTCCGGTGACTTCGCCGCGCGGAATCTCCGGGACCCGGACAACCGAGATTCCGTCGTATCGGAACAGGCCGCAGTCCGCTCCGATCCAAAGGGTCTTCCGGGAATCCTCGAAAAGGACCAGGACCGTCCCGCTCTCTCCGTCGGGAAAGTCGTGGTGGATGGCGTCCCGTCCGTCGAAGCTGTCCAGGCCGACGGCCGTCCCTACCCAGACCAGCCCCAGGTGGTCCTGGACGATGGCGCGGACCGAATTGGATGAGAGCCCGTCCCGCGACGTGATGTGGCGGAAGGAATATCCGACGGCCGTGGCGGGCAAGGCGCCGGCGGCGAGGAGCAGCAGGAAAAGGAGTGCGCGTTTCTTCATGGTTCACAAAGATAGTCTAAATATCGGAAAACCATCGTTCCAATCTTGGACGATTTTACAAAAAGATTGGATTCCCCTGCCACCGCCCGCCAAATGGAATCAATATATTTGTATCAACCCATATTCGGCACTATGACCAGAAGAATCCTTTCCCTCCTTGCCGGCGCCCTTGCCGCCGTCTCGCTGCAGGCGCAGCCTGCCTCCGTTTCCGCCTCGGGCGGCTATCCCATCGACCCGGTCCCCTTCACCAGCGTGAAGGTCACCCCGGACTCCTTCTGGGGCCAGCGCCTGAAGGCCTCCCGCGAAGTGACCATCCCCCTGGCGTTCTCCAAGTGCGAGAGCGAGGGCCGCTACGAGAACTTCGTGAAGGCCGCGAAGCAGATGCACTCCCCCGTGAACCTGGGCTATGAGGTGAAGGGTTATTCCTTCGACGACACGGACGTATACAAGACCATCGAGGGCGCATCCTACGTGCTCCAGACCTATCCGGACAAGAAACTGCAGGCCTACATCGACAGCGTGCTCACGATCGTCGCCGCCGCCCAGGAGCCGGACGGCTACCTGTACACGGCGCGGACGATGAACCCCGAGCATCCGCACGAATGGGCGGGCGACCGCCGCTGGGTCAAGGACGAGGAACTCAGCCATGAACTGTACAACCTGGGCCACATGGTGGAAGGCGCCATCGCCCACTGGCAGGCCACCGGCAAGCGCAATTTCCTGGACATCGCCATCCGATACGCCGACTGCGTGGTCCGCGAAGTGGGTTCCGGCTCCGGCCAGGCCCGCGTGGTCCCGGGCCACCAGATCGCCGAGATGGCCCTCGCGAAACTGTACCTCGCGACCGGGGAGAAGAAATACCTGGACGAGGCGAAGTTCTTCCTGGACGAGCGTGGAAAGACCGAATACCGGGAAGAGTACAACCAGACGCACCTGCCGGTCCTGGAGCAGAGCGAGGCCGTGGGCCATGCCGTCCGCGCCGCCTACATGTACGCCGGCATGGCTGACGTGGCCGCCCTCACCGGGGACAAGGGCTACATCGATGCCATCGACCGGATCTGGGACAACATCGTGTCCAAGAAGCTCTATATCACCGGCGGCATCGGCGCCACCAACAACGGCGAGGCCTTCGGGGCCAACTATGAACTGCCCAACATGAGCGCCTACTGCGAGACCTGCGCCGCCATCGGCAACGTGTATGTCAACTACCGGATGTTCCTCCTGCACGGTGACTCCAAGTACTACGACGTCCTGGAACGCACCCTGTACAACGGCCTGATCAGCGGCGTCTCCCTGGAAGGGAACGGATTCTTCTATCCCAACCCGCTGGAGTCCATCGGCCAGCACCAGCGCCAGGCCTGGTTCGGCTGCGCCTGCTGCCCGTCCAACATCTGCCGCTTCATCCCGTCGGTCCCCGGCTATGTGTACGCCGTGAAGGACAACGCCCTGTACGTGAACCTGTTCATGTCCAACACGATGACCCGGAAGGTGGGCGGCAAGGCCGTCACCCTGACCCAGAAGACCGGCTATCCCTGGAACGGCGACGTCTTGATCACCATCGACAAGACTTCCCTCCGGAAGGAGATGGCCCTCAAGATCCGCATTCCCGGCTGGGTGCGCAGCGAGGCGGTCCCCTCCGACCTGTACGCCTATGCCGACGGCCTCCGTCCGAAATACACCGTGAAAGTGAACGGCGTCCCCGTGGAAAGCGCCCTGGAGCAGGGCTATTTCACCGTTTCCCGCAAGTGGGAGGCGGAAGACGAAGTGGAGATCCATTTCGACATGCTGCCCCGTGTCGTGAAGGCCGACGGCCGCGTGGCGGCCGATGAAGGCCGGGTCGCCGTGGAGCGGGGACCCGTGGTGTACTGCGCCGAATGGCCGGACAATCCGGGTTTCTCCGTGCGGAGCGTCCTCATGAACCAGGAGCCGCAGTTCGCCGTCAGGCACAGCACCGACCTGTACGGCGTCGAGAAGATCACGACCCGGGCGCAGGTCCTCTCGTTCGGGGTCGATGGCCGGCTGACTACTCGGGATGTGGACCTGACGCTCATCCCGTACTACGCCTGGTGCCACCGGGGCAGCGGCGAGATGACGGTGTGGCTGCCGCAGGAACTGCGCGCCACCCTTCCCTCCAAGCCGGCCACCCTGGCTTCCCAGAGCAAGGTGAACGCCTCCACCCCGACCCGGGCCCTCGGTTCCGTCAATGACCGGCTGGTGCCCCGCCACGACGGTGACCGTTCCGCCCCCTATTACCACTGGTGGCCCAAGCAGGGCGGCACCGAGTGGATCACCTATGACTTCGCCGCACCGGCGACCGTGTCCCGCAGCTCCGTCTGGTGGTTCGAGGACCAGCCCTGGGGCGGCTGCGGCCTCCCGGCGGCCTGGCGGCTCTATTACAGGGACGCGTCCGGCAACTGGGCTCCGGTGGAGGATCCCTCCGGCTATCCGGTCCGTAAAGGCGCGGCCTGCGAGGTGCAGTTCAAGCCGGTGACCACCTCGGCCGTGAAAATGGAAATCGACCTTCCGGCGGAGCTTTCCGCGGGTCTCTTCGAATGGGATGTGAGATGAGGAAAGGACTGACGCTCTGTTTGTCCGTGCTCCTTCCCGCCGTCCTCCTCGCCCAGCCGCGGGGAGCGACCCTGGTGGTGGACGAGACGGCGGCGGGAATCCCCGTCCAGCCCACGATGTACGGCATCTTCCTGGAAGACATCAATTTCGCCGCGGACGGCGGCCTGTATGCGGAGAAGATCTGCAACCGTTCCTTCGAGTATGACAATCCCCTGCAGGGTTGGAAGACTTTCGGCAAGGTGGAGGTCCTTTCGGAGGGCGGTCCTTTCGACCGGAACCCGCATTACGTGCGGCTCCGCTACCCCGGCCATCCGGCCCGCCAGTGCGGGCTGGAGAACGGCGGCTGGCTGGGCATCGGCCTGGAGGAAGGGGCGGAGTACCGGCTCTCCTTCTGGGCGCGCACGGCGGGAAAACCCCGCACGGTGGGCCTCCTGGCCGTCCTGTGCGATCCCTATGGCGCTTCCGAGGACCAGGCCCTGGCGGCGGAGGAAGTGACGGTCACCTCTTCCAAATGGACGGAATATGAAGTCCGGCTCACGGCGGGCCGCACGGTTCCGAAGGGCGCTTTCCGGCTTTTGCTGTGGGACGGGAGCCCGGAGGCGGCCGTGGACATCGAGCATGTCTCCCTGTTTCCTGTCGATACGTTCCATGGCGATGAAAACGGTCTCCGGAAGGACCTGGCGCAGGCCCTGGCGGACCTGCACCCCGGCATTCTCCGGTTCCCCGGCGGCTGCATCGTGGAAGGGACGTCCCTGGACAACCGTTATCAATGGAAGAACACGGTGGGCCCGGTGGAGAACCGTCCCATCAACATCAACCGGTGGAACTACGGCACTTTCGAGCGGATGTTCCCCGATTATTACCAGAGCGGCGGCCTGGGATTCTACGAGTACTTCCGCCTGGCGGAGGAGATCGGCGCCGAGCCGGTCCCCATCGTGAGCTGCGGCATGGCCTGCCAGTTCCAGAACGACCCCGAGTGGAAGGCGTACTGCCCGATGGATGAACTGGATACCTATATCCAGGATGCCCTGGACCTCATCGAGTTCGCCAACGGTTCCCCAAAGAGCAAGTGGGGGAAGGTGCGGGCCGGGATGGGCCATCCCGAACCCTTCGGCCTCAAGTACCTGGGCATCGGCAACGAGCAGTGGGGCGCGGCGTTTATCGAGCGTTTCGAGCCTTTCATGAAGGCCGTGCGGGCGAAGTATCCCGACATCCAAATCGTCGGCACTTCCGGACCCTACCTGGGCGGAGAATGGTTCGACGATCTCTGGAAGGAGATGCGCCGTCTGGACGTGGACCTGGTGGACGAGCACTACTACAGCTGGGAGGGATTCTACGAGAAGAACGCCGACCGGTATGACAAGTATCCCCGTACCGGTCCCAAGGTCTTTGCGGGCGAGTACGCCTGCCACGGCAGCGACGGCAAGAAGTTCAACCACTTCAACGCCGCCCTCCTGGAGGCTTCCTTCATGACCGGCCTGGAGCGGAATGCGGATGTCGTGGTCATGTCCAGCTACGCCCCCACCTTCGCCCATGTCGAGGGCTGGCAGTGGCGTCCGGACCTCATCTGGTTCGACAACCTGCGTGTCATGCGTTCCTGCAGCTACTATGTGCAGCAGCTGTATGCGGCCAACAAGGGCAGCCGCGTGCTCCCGCTGACCCTCGACGGAAAGCCGGTGGTGAACGCGAACGGCCTGAACGCCACCTGCGCCGTGGAGGACACGACCGGCGACCTGATCGTCAAGATCGCGAACCTGAGCCCGTATTCGCAGGTGGTCACCTTCGACCTGCCCGGCGGACTGACCGGGGCGGAGCGGACCTCCCTCCACAGCGACAATCCCATGGACGAGAACACGCTGGACGAGCCGTCCCGCATCGTCCCCGTCACGTTGGCGCTGGATCTCACGCCGGTTGCCGATCCGGCCAATGAGTGGCTTCTGGGCGTCCGGAAGCGGGAGAACGGCCGCATCGCCTACAGCGAACGGCTGGGCGGACGGACCTTCGCGGTGTACAGATTCCATACGAAATGACGGAGAAACTGAAGGTTCTGGCCGTTATCTTCCTCCTGGCGGCCGCCGTTTCCTGCGGAAAGGACAGGATCGAGGAGAAGACGGGTCCCGTGGCCCCCGCCGAAGTGACCTTCACCGCGGATGTCATCGCCCACATCGACATCCTCACCGACGGCGGTGCTGCGGTGGATTCCAAGGACCCGAAGAACTACCGGCCCTGCACCGTCAAGGTCTCGGGGGAGGAATCGTATGCCCTGGAGGCGCGGGGGAAGATCCGCGGCCGGGGCAATTCCACCTGGAACTGGTATCCCAAGAAGCCGTACCGCATCAAGCTGGATGCATCGGCTCCCTTCCTGGGGATGGCCCCGAACAAGGACTGGGTGCTGCTGGCCGACTACCGGGACGTCACCCACATGATGAACCTCGTGGGATTCTACCTGGCGCATGGACTGGGACTTCCCTATGCCAATAACGTCCGTTACGCCACCGTCACCCTGAACGGGGAGGACCTGGGCCTGTACATGGTCACCGAACAGGTGGAGGAGGGCGGCCACCGGGTGAAGCTGGATCCGGAGGAGGGCATCCTGCTGGCCCTGGACATCAACGACGGCCCGGACGATGAGCCGCGTGCGACGGACAATTTCTTCTCGGACGTGTACGGGATGGCGGCGGCCGTAAAGTATCCCGAGGACGCCGGAAAGGCCGGACGGAACCGTGTCCGGGAGGAGCTGGCCTTTCTGGAACGCGCCATCGGGGAAGGGGACTGGACGGCCCTGCAGCGCGAGCTGGACGTGGCCTCCATGGCGAAGTACATCCTCATCCAGGAGATCATCTCCAACGTGGAGATGGACAACTATCCCAGCCTGCGCAGCGGCTTCATCCACCGCTACGACGACGATTCCCCCTGGGTGATGGGCCCGCTCTGGGACTGCGACGGCGGTTTCAACTACAACTGGGGGGACATGTACGACCACCGGGGCCGGGGCCATACCTATTTCGAGAACTACCGGACCCTGATCTTCGGGACCGATCCCTATTACCACGAGGGTGCCTACGGCAGCACTCCGTCCGACTTTTTCTGCGACCTGTTCGGCATCCCCGAATTCGTAAGCCTGCTCCAGCAGGTCTGGTCGGAGAACCAGGCCGCCCTCCTGTCGGGCCTCCTGGACTGTCTGGAGGAGCAGGAAGCCCTCATCGGGGAAGCCGCGCAGGCGGACATGGACCGCTGGGGGATTGACCGTTACTCCCATGCGGAGGAATACCGGAAACTGCGTACCTGGCTCACCAACCGGTTCCATTACCTGGACGGGGTGATCCGGAAATATCCGAAATACTGATATGAACAGATTCCTTTCCTGGCTCGTCCCGCTTGCCTGCGCCCTGGCGCTCGTTTCCTGCAGCGGGAGAAAAGAGGCATCCTACCGGATGGACTACACGGTGGCCCTGGACACCGCCGGCCACTACCTGCTCGTGGACCTGGACCTGGCGATGGCGCCCGGTACCGGCCGCGTCACGCTCAACATGCCGCGCTGGACGCCCGGGTATTATGAAATGCTGGATTTCCCCAAGCACCTGTGCGATTTCTCCGCAGCCGATGCGGCCGGAACCGCCGTCGCCTGGGAGAAAAGCGGCATGAACCGCTGGATCGTCACCCTTCCCGCCGACGGCCGGGTGAACGTTTCCTACCGCATCTACGCCAACCGGCGCGACGTGGGCTCCAGCCGCGTGGACGGCGACATCGCCTTCGTTTCCCCGGCGGGGACTTTCATGCATGTGGACGGGGACCTGCAGCATCCGGTGCGCGTGCGCTTCGACCTCCCCGGGGGCTGGGAGAAGATCTCCTCCGGCCTTCTTCCCGTGGAGGGGACGGCGGACACTTTCCGGGCCGATGACTTCGACCGCCTGTACGACAGCCCGTTCCTCCTGGGCAATTACTACTCCTGCGATTTCGAGCACGAGGGTCATCCCTACCGTTTCGCCATCGAAACCCCGGAAGGGATCGAGGAGAGCGGTTTCCGGGAAGACTTCTGCAAGATCGTGAGCGCCGCAACGCGGCTGATGGGAGAGGTTCCCTACGACAATTACTGCCTCATCCACATGGGCGCGGGCGGCGGTGGCCTCGAGCACTGGAACTCCCAGGCCTGCTATACCGACGGCACCTACCGCTTCGCGGACCGGGGCCGGCAGGTCTCCTTCCTGGCCTTCACCGCGCACGAGTACTTCCATCTGTACAACGTGAAATGCATCCGCCCGGCGGAGCTCTGGCCTTTCAACTATGATACCGAGGCGGTTACGCCCATGCTCTGGGTGAGCGAGGGCCTTACCTGCTACTACGAGTTCCGCCTGCTCCGCTCCTCCGGCGTCGCCACGCCGGACGAGGCGCTCGGCCAGCTCTCCGGCTACTTCTCCCGCTACGCACCTTACGAGGGCCAGCACCACATGAGCCTGCGCCAGAGCAGCTACGACATCTGGCTCAACTTCATGAACGGGGACGCCAACGAGCGGGATGTCCGGGTCAACTACTATTTCAAGGGTCCCGTCGTGGGCCTGCTGATGGACGTCGACATCCGGCGCCATACCGCGCAGGAGAAATCCCTGGACGACGTGATGCGTGCCCTGTACGGCCGCTATTACAAGGAGCTTCGGCGAGGGTTCACGGAGGAAGAGTTCTGGCAGGAGGTGGAGAAGGCCTATGGCGGCCCGGTCCCGCACCTGCAGGCCCTCGTGAATACGACGGAGGAGATCGATTACGACGCCTGTCTCCGCGATGCCGGACTGTATGTGGACCGGGAATCCTGGTCCATCCGCCGGATGGAAAACCCCGATCCGGCCCAAACTGCCTTCCTGGAAAACATGGAACTCATATGAAGACCACCAACCGTATGGATATGAATCGGATAACCCAACGAATCCTCGTCGCCGCGGCCGCACTTTCCCTGTGCGGCCCCGGCCTTTCCGCACAGGCCCCGGAGAAGGTGAAACCCCTGTCGGACTCCCTGTACCGGAGCCTCGCCGCCACCCCGCCCATGGGCTGGAACAGTTGGAACAAGTTCGGCTGCAATGTCAGCGAGAAACTCATCAAGGAGATGGCCGATGCGATGGCCGCCTCCGGCATGGCCGACGCCGGTTACGAGTACATCGTCATCGACGACTGCTGGCAAGTGGAGCGGGATGCCGACGGGAACATCGTTCCCGATCCGGATCGCTTCCCCTCCGGGATGAAGGCCCTCGCGGACTACATCCATGGCCTGGGTCTCAAGTTCGGCGTGTATTCCTGCGCCGGCTCCCTGACCTGTCAGGGTCGTCCCGGCAGCAAAGGCCACCAGTTCCAGGACGCCCTCCAGTATGCGAAGTGGGGCGTGGACTATCTGAAATACGACTGGTGCTCCAATGACGGCCAGAACGCCAAGGCCGCCTACCAGACGATGTCCGAGGCCATCAAGGCCAGCGGCCGTCCGATTGTCCTCTCCATCTGCGAATGGGGCGAGAACAAGCCCTGGGAGTGGGGCGAGGGCATCGGCCACCTGTGGCGGGTCACCCCGGACATCCGCGCCTGCTACGACTGCGCCTTCGACTGGGGCGGCGTGGGCGTGCTCCAGTGCATCGACGCCGATGCGGACCTGTATCCCTATGCCGGTCCCGGCCATTGGAACGACGCCGAGATGCTGGAAGTCGGCAACGGCGAGCTCACCTGGGACGAAAGCGTGACGCATTTCTCCATGTGGTGCATGCTGGCCGCTCCGCTGATGTCGGGGAACGACCTTCGCGAGATGGATTACAAGACCCTCCAGATCCTCACCAACAAGGAGGTCATCGCCGTGAACCAGGATCCCCTCGGCAAGCAGGGCATCCGCTTCATGGACATGGGCGACCAGGAAATCTGGGCGAAGCCCCTCGCGAACGGCGAGATCGCCGTCTGCTTCCTCAACCGGAGCTCTTCCGTGTGGAACCTGGACTACAACTGGCTGAACCAGACGATGTACTTCGCCCGGGACATCAACTTCCGGAAGAAGGAGTACACCGTCCGCGACCTCTGGGCCCACAAGGACCTCGGAACCAGCAAGGACCGCCTCAAGGCCGACATTCCGGGCCACGGTGTGCTGATGGTGCGCCTGAGCCCCAAGAAGGCCGATCCGGTGGCCCTTCCCAAGGGCAAGGCGATCTATATCGGCGAGGAAGATCGGAATATGGACTGGAACGATCCGGAGAGCAAGTGGAGCTACCATCGGATGTACTGCACCCCGAACGTGGCCATCTTCTGGGAGAAGGGTTTCGGTCCCGACCCGGCCAAGGCCCCCGAGGCCGACGGGCATGACATGACCTGGAACCTTCCGAACCTGGCTGCCAAGCTGGAGGAGTTCTATAAGGTCTATGCCGATGACATGAAGTTCATCCTCCCCGGCTCCAAGGCCGAAAAGTACCGGATGAACTGTTACGTCATGTATGAATACAAGGACGAGACGGCTTACGGCGGCTGTGTGGACGACGTGATCGGCGGCCTGTGGCTCACGCCCGGCCGGATCCGCCGGACCGACGAGCTGAACGTGGTGGCCCACGAGCTCGGCCACTGCTTCCAGACCCAGGTCATGTGCGATGGCAAGGGTGACGGTGGCGGCGGCGGTCTCTACGAGATGGCCGCCCAGTGGATGCTCTGGCAGGTGAACCCGAACTGGCAGACCAGCGAGAAATACCACTGGGATGCCTGGAACACCTTGACCCATAAGGCTTTCATGGCCGGTGAGAACATGTATCACAGCCCCTATGTCCTGGAATACTGGAGCACGAAGCACGGCATCACCGTGATGGCCGACATCTTCCGGGCGGGCAAGCGCGGCGAAGACCCCGTGCAGATCTACAAGCGGATGTTCGGTCTCTCGCAGGAGCAGTTCAACGCGGAGATGTTCGACGCCTGCCGCCACTTCGTGAACTGGGATTTCGACCGGGTGTGGAAGGAGAGCCGCCCCTATGCGTGCAAGAACGTGACGGCCCTGACGCCCCTCGGCGACGGCTGGATGCGGGTCGCCGCGTCCAACTGCCCGGAGAACTACGGATTCAACGCCGTGCCCATGCCCGTTCCCGCCGTCGGCAAGACGGTCACGGTGGATTTCCGGGGTGAGGCCGGTGCCGAAGGCTTCGCGGCCGTGAAGACGGACAGGGCCGGCTGGCGCTACGGCTTCGTGGCCGTGGGCAAGGACGGGAAGTCCGTGTACGGCGACATGCATTCCGACGCCGCCGGGACCGTGTCCTATACGGCCGACCGGGAACTGAGTCACCTGTATCTCGTGGTGATGGGCGCTCCCTCGGAGCACTGGCCGAATCCTTTCGGATGGGGCCGCGATCCCGAGCCGGTGGCCCAGTGGCCTTACAGCATCCGGATTCGATAAGACGGTTGGTTCTGGATGGACGGCGCGTTTCCTTCGGGGAGCGCGCCGTTTTGCGTTTCTTTGGACGATTTTGCCAGACGAATGTACTATTTTAACAAGGAAATGGCGGAAGAATGCGGACATTTGTTGGGAAGCGGGCGCGCGTCGCCTGCTACGGAACCGCAAGATAACCCAAATATCAATAACCAATTCAAACCAACCGTATGAAACTGATCCATCAATTGTGTCTGGCCCTCGGCCTGATCGCCGCGTCCATTCCTGCAATGGCCGACGTCGTGGTGAAGGGAACCGTGACCGACCCCACCGGCGAACCCGTCGTGGCGGCCGGTGTCGTGGAAGCAGGAACGACGAACGGTGTGGTCACCGACCTGTATGGCAAATACACCATCACGGTCAAGGGTGCCGCCTCCGTCCTGGAGTTCTCCTGCATCGGCTATGAAACCCAGTCCGTCACCGTCGGGAACCGCGGCGTCATCGACGTGGTGCTCGAAGAGGCGACCTCCTTCCTCCAGGAAGCGGTCTCCATCGGTTACGGTACCCAGAAGAAGGCCGACATCACCTCCTCCGTGCAGAGCGTGAAGGCGGACGACTTCATCCAGGGCGCCGTGATCGACGCCGGCCAGCTCGTCCAGGGCAAGGTCGCCGGTTTGCAGATCACCATCCCTTCCGGTGACCCGACCGCTTCCTCCTCCGTGATGCTCCGCGGTACCTCCTCCCTGTACGGCTCTTCCGCCCCGCTCGTCCTCGTGGACGGCATCCCCGGCTCCCTCGCGACCGTGGCTCCGGAAGACATCGAGTCCATCGACGTGCTGAAGGACGGTTCCGCCACCGCCATCTACGGTACCCGCGGTACCAACGGCGTCATCATCATCACCACCCGCAACGCCAAGCGCGAGATGCCCGCCACCGTCGAGTATTCCGGCTATGTGACCGCTTCCCAGTGGCTCCGCCGTCCGGACTTCATGACGGCCGACGACCTCCTCGCCCGCCGCGCCGAAGGCTGGAGCTTCCAGGGTGCCAACGGACAGCTCGCCACCGAGGAGGCCACCGACTGGCTGGGCCTGATCAGCCGCACGGCCATCTCCCAGAACCACAACCTGTCCATCCGCGGCGGCTCCCAGCACAACTTCTACACCGCCAACGTCACCTATAACGACAACAACGGTACCATCATCAACACCGGCCGCGACAACATCCGCGCCCGCGCCCTCGTCTCCCAGTACCTGTGGGACGACCGGGTGAAGCTCACCGCCGAGGTGATGGCCAACGAAACCAACGTGGATTCCCGCGTGAACGCCTCCTACGCCTACCGCCAGGCCTGCATCCAGGGCCCGCTCCAGCCGGTGTACAATGAGGACGGTTCCTATGTGACCCGCGACATCTACCTGTATGCGAACCCGATGACCCTCCTCAAGGAGCAGCTGGGCATGTACCGCAACCGCAACGTCCGCTTCAACGGCACCGTCGAGTTCAAGCCGTGGGATCCCCTCACCCTCAAGATGATGTACGTCCGCAAGGGCCAGAGCGCCCTGGGCGGCTACTATAACACCCGCCAGGACGAAAGCACCACCAAGAGCAACGCGAACGGCCAGGCCGGCCGCAACGCTTCCGACTATACGTCCAACATGCTGGAACTCAGCGCCTCCTACGTGCAGGATTTCGGCAACCACCATGTGACCGGCGTCGCCGGCTACAGCTATGAGGACGGCTACAGCGAGAGCTTCAGCGCCTCCAACTGGAACTTCCCGAACGACGGTTACCTCTGGAACAAGCTCGAGGCCGGCCAGGCCCTCAAGGAAGGCAATGCCAGCATGTCCTCCTACAAGAGCATGTCCAAGCTCATCGGCCTGTTCGGCCGCGTGACCTACAACTATGGCGACCGCTACCTCCTGATGGCCTCCATCCGTATGGACGGTTCCACCAAGTTCGGCGCCGACCACCGCTGGGGCTACTTCCCGGGCATCTCCGCCGGCTGGCGTCTCAACAACGAGGACTTCCTCAAGGGCGTCAAATGGCTGAACAACCTCAAGCTCCGCGCCGGTTTCGGTATCACCGGCATCGACATCAACAGCCCGTACCAGTCCCTGGCTTCCATCGACTACAGCGGCAACTACATGTACAACGGCAAGTGGATCCAGCCCATCACCCCTACCCGCAACAACAATCCCGACCTCCGCTGGGAGAAGAAGTACGAGTACAACATCGGTTTGGACTTCGCGGTCCTGGACGAGCGCCTGAGCGGTAGCCTCGACGTGTACCGCCGCGACACCAAGGACGGCCTGTACTACTATTCCGTCCCGACGCCTCCGTACTACTACGGCACCATCATGGCCAATGTCGCGCAGATCCGCAACGAAGGCGTGGAACTCCTCCTCAACGCCACACCGGTCCGCACCCGCAACTTCGAGTGGAACAGCTCCGTCACCTTCTCCCACAACAGGAACGAGCTCCTGTCCATCTCCAACGACCAGTTCCAGAGCGAGAACGACTACTTCGACGAGGGCTACACCGGTGAGCCGATCCAGAAGACCACGCACCAGGTGAAGGTGGGACAGCCCATCGGCAACTTCTTCAACCTGCGTTCCGTGGGTCTGGACGAAAGCGGCAAGTGGGTCGTCGAGCGCCTCCGCCGCGACGCGGACGGCAACGTGGTGAGCAAGTACTACGGCCTCGCCGCCGACGCCGGCTACACCGACTGGCAGATCCTCGGCAACGGCGTCCCGGACATCTACCTGAACTTCAACAACAACTTCCGCTACCGCAACTTCGACCTCGCGGTCTCCATGCGCGGCGCCTTCGGATTCCAGATCCTGAACTTCCAGAAGATGTTCTACGGCAATCCGACCATCCTGTACAACACGCTCAACTGCGCCTTCGACCAGTTCGAGGCCGTGGACGCCCGCACCGGCGAGAAGACCGGCAAGATGGTGAACCTCTCCGACACCCAGCGCATCGTCAGCTACTACATCGAGGACGGCGACTACTGGAAGATCGACAACGTGACCCTGGGCTACTCGCTCAACTTCAAGAACAAGCGGATCATCGACCGTCTCCGCATCTATGCGTCCGTGCACAATCTCGCCACCTTCACCCGCTACTCGGGCCTGGATCCCGAAGTGAAGGTGACCGGTTTCGACGCCGGTACCGACGAACGTGACAAGTATCCGACCATCCGTTCCCTCA
The DNA here is from genome assembly GCA_017464245.1 of Bacteroidales bacterium. GTDB lineage: Bacteria > Bacteroidota > Bacteroidia > Bacteroidales > UBA932 > Cryptobacteroides. The sequence continues at coordinate 22,921 of JAFUDV010000071.1, forward strand.
CCCTCGGCCTGAACCTGACCTTCGGCGGCGGCAAGGGCAGCGCCAAGCGTCCCGCCCGCACGGAAACCGTCGTTTCCGAGCGCGTCGTGGAGAAAGTGGTCGAGAAGATCGTGGAGAAGGAAGTCGTGAAGGAAGTGCCCGTGGAGGTCGTGAAGGAAGTGAAGGTCCCCGCCGGCACCAACTTCACCGGCACCTACGAGGATGACCTGTTCTTCCTCCTGGGCAAGGCCGAGCTCCGTCCGGACGAGGCCTTCAAGCTGGGCCAGATCGCCCAGATCCTGAAGGACAACCCCGACGCCACCATCACCGTCACCGGCTACGCCGACAGTGCGACCGGCACCGCCGGGATCAACCAGGATCTCTCCGAGCAGCGTGCCTCCGCCGTGGTGAACATGCTCAAGAAGGCCGGCATCGCCGCCAGCCGCATCTCCTACAAGGCCGCCGGCAGCGACCGGGACGCTTCCAAGAGCCCCGAGTCCAACCGCGTCGCCGTGTGCATTGTCAAATAACTAATCCGAGCAAGTCATGAAAAAGATATTCTCATCGATAGCAATCCTTGCGGTTTCCGCCACTTGCTTCACGGCCTGTTTCAACCTGGACGAGATCGCCTATTCCGAGATTCTCCAGGAGAGCTTCGTCCCCAACGAGCAGGACGTGGCCGCCCTGCTGGCGAGCTCCTATTCCGAGTTCGGTGCCTTCATGGACTGGTACGGCATGTTTGACGCCCAGGAAGAGGCGGCCGACGTGGTGATCACCCCGGCCCGCCCGAACGGCTGGGTGGACGGCGGCGTCTATCAGCGCATGCACGAGCATACCTGGTATGCCGACGATCCCGGTTCCCCTTCCTCCCTGTACGGCTATGCCTTTACCGGCATCAACGCCGCCAACCGCGTCATGGACCAGATCAAGGACGGCTCCCTGAACGCCGGTGAACTGGAAGAGTACGCCCTGGACGAGCTCAAGGCCGTCCGCGCCCTCTGGTATGCGGTGCTGCTGGACTCCCACGGCAACGTTCCCATCGTCACCTCCTATAAGGACACCGAGCTTCCCAAGCAGAGCACCCGCCGCCGCGTCTATGAGTTCGTGACCAAGCAGCTGCAGGAGGTCATCGACCATGGTGTGCTGTCCGAGGAACGCTCCGCCGCGACCTACGGCCGTCTGAATATGTGGGGTGTCAAGATGGCCCTCATGCGTGTGTATCTGAACGCCGAGGTCTATACCGCCACCGAGCAGAGCAAGGGTACTCCGGCCTACGACAAGGCCCTGGCCCTCGCCGAGGACATCATCCACAACGGTCCGTATTCCCTGTCCGCCAAGTATCTGGACAACTTCCAGGCCTTCGACGACGCCACGGCCGTGAACAATACCGAAATCATCTTCGCCATCCCTTATGACAACACCTTCAACACCGGTGAGCACGTCTTCTGCATGGCGATGAAGTTCTATCCTCCGTCCGAGGGCAAGCTCCACTTCGGCTACACCCGCAACACCTGGGGCGGCAACTGCGCGAACCCGCAGTTCATCAAATCCTACCAGGAAGGCGACACCCGCCTCAGCGACACCTGGCTGTACGGTCCGCAGTTCGAGAGCACCCCGGCCCGAGCCGACAACGACGCCAAGACCGTCAAGTACTTCCAGGACGTGAAGGACGGCGTGGACGTGGCCAAGCGTGACAAGATCGCCTGGTGGTGCCTGAACTACCTCCCGTCCATCACGGGTGCAAAGGGCAAGGAGAGCATCACCTCCATCGACTTCGGCTGCCGCCAGGCCAAGTACCAGCCCGACTTCGACGCCGCCTACACCAACCAGTGGACCAACGACTTCCCCTGGTTCCGCCTGGCCGAGGCCTACTACACCGCCGCAGAGTGCATCCTCCGGGGTGCGAAGAGCAGCTACGGTGACACGCCGGACGCCCTCGTGAACGCCGTCCGCCAGCGCAGCGCGCCGGCCATCACCCTGGCCGACCTGCAGTCCACCAAGTCCAAGATGGTGTATGGCAAGGCCAACTTCGGCGATATCACCACCGACATGCTGAACATCTACGGAAACGGCTATGCGAAGGACGGCGACGGCTGGAGCGCCGACGCGACCCGCCAGCCGCACGACTGGACCGAGGTGTACGAGGCCCTGGAGGCTTCCCAGAAGTACAAGTCCACCGGAGCCGACAAGGAGCCCATCCAGCTGGCCGGCATGTACGACGAGTGGGGCTGGGAATTCGCCCTGGAAGGCCTGCGCCGCCAGCAGATGATCCGCTTCGGGACCTTCGGTACCCGCAACTGGTTCAACCACGCCGCCATCGGTGACAACCACACCGCGCTGTTCCCGATCGACAAGAGCACCCAGCAGGACAACAAGAACATGGGCCAGAACCCGGGTTATGTCTCTGCCAACGGCACCATGGCCGCCGACGTGGCCATCGACGATCCGATTCCCGACAACATGTAAAATGCACAAGGAGAAAACGATATGAAAAAGATATTTGTATATATGGCGCTTGCCTCGCTGACCCTGACGGCCTGCCACACCAAGGCGTTCTACGAGAACGACGGCATCCCCGTGGAGCCGGAACCGGAGCCCGAGATCGTCTATGAGGGCGAAGGCAACCTGGAGAAGGCGAACAAGGACGGCGACGTGTCCGAAACCAACAGCACCTATGCCTGGAAGGCCGAGGGGACGACGATCACCATCGACGCCTACATCGATACCGGCCAGTACATGCACGGCGACGACGAGTTCTCCGGCGGTGAATACTGCATCGGCTGGTTCACCCTGCCGATCGCCACGATGAACGAGTTCCTGGGCCTGGATGTCCGCACGGACCTGACCGCTGCCACTTTCTGGGGCGTGGACCCGGACGGCACCAAGCTGGATTCCTTCAGCTCCTACGCCCCCGGCATGTGGGTGGACGCCGCCGGTGTCACCTCCAACTGGAGCGCCGGTTCCGCCTTCTGGCAGTGGTATGTCTGGGAAGGCCAGGGCGTCACGTATGACATGAGCCAGGGCGACTACCCGGGCATCATCTACCTGGGCTGCCAGCCGTCCAACGCCGGCGCCGTGGCGGGCAAGACCGTCACGTCCAGGGCGAAGCTCACGGCGAACGGCACGGAGTATGACTGGATCGTCAACTTCCATTACAGCGAGACCGAGAAGATCGTGGAAGGCTCCGGCAAGCTGAAGACGTTCGTCGGGGATAATGACGAGGAGAAGGAACTCCTGAGCCAGTACAGCTATGTGCTCGCCGCCGAATCCGGCCTGGAGATCACCGTGGAGGTGAACACCGAGGAATGGATCGACTCCGAAGACTGGATGATCGGCTGGTTCGACCTGCCGCGCGCCGAGTTCAAGGAAGTGACCGGCATCGATCCGGCCGAGCTGGACGAGACCTCCTTCTACGCCATCGACGACTTCGGCGATCCGGTGGAGGAATTCACTTCCTACAAGCCGGGTATGTGGGTCGATGAAAAGGGCCTGCCGGCCGAAGGCTGGTCGCCGGGCGTCGCCTACTGGCAGTGGTACGTCTGGGGTGGCAAGACCGACAAGAACGGCAAGACCATCGGCTACGACTACGATTACGAGAAGCACCCCGACATCTTCGTCGTGGGCGGCAACCCGGGCAACAATTCCAAGGTCACTTTCGATGTGCCCTTCACCTCCTATGCGATGATGAAGACCGCCGACAAGGAGTACCCGGTGAGCATCACCTACATCTTCCATGAAATGATCCTTCCGGAGACCGAGGGCTATCCCGAGGGCGTTGCCGACGGCACGGGCACCCCGTATCCGTACGGCGGCGGCGCGGACGGCGACCACCAGATTTCCTGGTACTTCGACAAGGAAGGCCTGACCGTGGATGTAGATGCCTATCTGCCGACGATCAAGGAGAACGGAGACTGGATCTTCACCGCTGCGACCATCACGACCGAAGTGATGACCGCCTACCTGGGAATCGACGACATCGAGAAACTCTTCGACACGTCCTACTTCTATCCGCTCAATGCCGACGGTACGCCGTCCGGGAACTGGACGACCAATGCGCCCGGCGAGTGGGTGGACGCCGACGGCAATGCGACCGGTTGGAGCACCGGACATATGTATTGGTGGTACCAGTGGGGCGATCACAAGTATGAGGGACACTTCACCGAGGGTCTCTTCCTCGTGGGAACCAATGCGGGCAACGTCAGCGCCGGGACCATCGTATCCAAGGCTCAGCTGGGCGACAAGCTCCTGACCGTCAAGGTTACTTTCCACGATTCCTATCCGACCGCCAAGTCCGGAAAGGTGGGTCCGCACAGCTATAGCTGGGCGATTACCTCCGAGGGCGTCCAGGTGAATGCCACGATTTCCGCGGCCGCGATGGACGACAGCTGGGGCTGGATGGGCTTCCCGCTGAACGAGGTCTATGTGAACCAGGCCTTCGGTATCGACGTGGATACCCTGACCGGGGACTACGAGACCGGTTTCTATCCGGTTGCCAATGACGGCACCACCAAGCTCGAGAAGTGGACTTCCTACATCCCGGGCATGTGGTTCGGCCTGGACGGCAATGCCGGCGGGTACAGCTTCTGGCAGTGGTACACCACGCAGGAGCATGAGTTCCCGGGCTTCTACAACATGTTCTACGTGGGCAAGAACCCTGGCAACACCTACACTCCGGGCGAGACGGCTACATCCAAGGCCATCCTCGGCGGAAAGGCCTTCAACTTCACGATGACGGTCGTCGAATAATCGAAATCCTGTCTATCCGGGGCCGGTGATGAGCCGGCCCCGTTTCATTGCGATATGAGACATCCGTTATACATTGCCTTGCTGGCAGGCATCGTCCTTTCGGCCGCGGCCTGTACGAAAGAGGACCCGGTGGAACCGGAAAGCCCGATCGCGGAGACCTTCTCCGAGTGGCCTGCCTACAAGGGAATCGATTACGATTTCCTGCAGGACTATACCATGCCCGAAATGCCCACGAAGAACATGACCGGCGTGGTGACGGGGGAGGCCTGGCGCTATGACGACGGCTGGTTCACGTTCGTCCAGGGCAAGCGCGCCAACAGCCTGGTGAAAGAAAAGGAAGCCTCGGCCAAGCGTATGCTACAGCAGTTGAACGAGGATTTCCGCTATCTGCGCGAGGAGATGGGCTGGCTGCCGGACCGCAACGCCATGGAAGGCTACCGCAGCGCCGTCTATCTCTATGGAAGCGGTCTGAGCACCGACAACGAGCCCAACACCGCCACCGGCGGCTGGCAGGGCTCCGTGTATCGGAACGGCAAGGAGTATCCCATGCTCCTGCTGTCCTATTATCCGGTCTATTGCTTCGATCCGGCCTGCACTTACGGCGACAAGGATTACCATACCTACAATGTGACCCATGAGGGCATCCACTGCATCTTCTCTTCCCGCCCCGGCGGGAAGAAGATCAGCTGGTTCCATGAGGGTTGCGACGTGTGGCTCCAGCGGGCGATGAATATCCGCCGGGGGACGACCGCGCCGAAGGACATCGAGTTCGGCTGGCTGGCTTCCGGCACCCTCCTGGCTCCGTTCATCCCCATCGAATGCTATGGCGGCTGGAAGAGCGATGGGACCTGGGGCCCGCCGGACTGGATGCTTCCGTCTTCAGGCGACAACCGCCGGATCCTGGGCGGCGTCCAGTATTCGGAGGTATTCCCCTCGTTCCTGGAAATCAGCGTGGGCGACGGCGCCATCAAATGGATCTGGGAGCATTGCCAGGGGTATCTGCTGGAGAGCCTGGCCCTTTCCTCCCCCATGGGGCATGACCAGGTCAAGCGCATGATCCTGGAATTCCGCTCCCGCGTGGCCCTGTGCGACCTGGGCATCTACTCCGATGCCGCCAGGAAACTGTCCAACCAGTACTTCGGGACCACCGTGGAGTCGGAAGGATCGCACAAGTGCCTGCCCTGGAAGATGACCCCCTATGTGGAAACCTATCCGGTCGAAAACGGCTGGATCGTCCCCGAAAGCAGCACTCTTCCCGGTTGGACCGGTGCCAATGTCATTCCCATCAAGGTGAAGGGGGACAAGGTGACCGTCTCCTTCGAGGGGACGCGTTGGCCGTCCATCAACGGAATCAACGAACCGCTGGACCTGGTCTGCCAGCTCTGCTGGCGGACGGCGGACGGGCGGCCGGTCTATGCCCAGCCCTTCGAGGGTGGGGACTGCACGGTGAGCCTGGAAGGACAGCAGCCGGCCAACGGCGTCATCTTCGCCGTGGTCTGCAACCGGACCTACCGTTTCAAGACGGAACTGCTCAAACTGAAATACTGGTACAAACTCAAACTGGGCGAGGGGACCGACGGAACCGCTTCGACCCAGGTCAGATGGTTCAATTACGACCAGAAACTGTAACTTCGACTCATGAAAAAAGGAAATGTATGTCTTTGGGCCATGCTGGCCCTTGCCGCATCCCTCGTCATCGGCTGTGAAAAGCAACCGGAACCGACGCCGACGCCTCCGGAGAAAAAGGAGCTGACGCCGACGAGCGGGGACCTGAACCCTTCGGACGTCCCCAACTACGACAAGATCTACATGTGTTCCGAGTTCTACAAGAGCGAGCGCGGATGGACGGTCACCCAGACGTTCTATGACCCGCTCAAGCCGGAGAGCTTGTACTACTTCGGGCGCAGCAAGCAGAGCGAGCATTTCATCCTTTTCTGGGACAAGGACTACAAGGACAAGAGTCCGGACGATTCGGCCGCTCCGTACCATCTGGATACGGACGCTTTCCTCGCCTGGTGCGAGGAAATCTATGCGTACTATGTGAATACGCTCAAATTCGCGCACTTCACCCCGGCGGAGAAGTCCTATCTGGACTCCTACAAGTTCCAGATCTACCTGTGGCACCAGACGGAGTGGGCGGCCTACGGCTCCGGCCCGGATGACAACATCACCGGCTGCCTGTGGGTGAATCCGGAGGCGGCGAACAGCCGTTCCACCGTGGCCCACGAGATCGGCCATTCCTTCCAGTACCAGACCGCCTGCGACCTGGTATTGAACAAGAAGGTCAATGACATCGGCACCGCGTCTTTCCGTTACGACCAGGGCCAGGGCAGCACCTTCTGGGAGCAGACGGCCCAGTGGCAGGCCTTCCAGATGTGCCCGGAGGAGACCTTCACGAACTATTATTTCCCGGTCTTCTGCGACAACTGCCACCGTCATTTTGCCCATGAGGATATGCGTTACGGCAGCTATTTCTTCCATTACTACTGGGTGGACAAGTATGGCATCGACGCCGTGGCGAACGTGTGGCGTACAGCCCGCCGGCCCAAGGATGCGCTGGAATCCTACATGGCCGCCTATGGCCTCGGCATCGACGCGTTCAACGCGCAGGTCTATGACTATGCCGCCCGCATTGCGACCTGGGATTTCAAGCAGATTCGGGACGCGGGCGCCCGCTATGCGGGCTCCGTCTCGTGGAAGGGTGTGGACGACGGCGCCGGCTGGTGGAAAGTGGATCCTGCCAAGGCGCCGGAAGCGACCGGCTTCAACCTGATCCGGCTGGGCGTCGTCTCCGGGCAGGAACTGACGATGGACTTCGCCGGAATGCCCAACGCGGCCGGATACAACAATAGCGGCGATGCCTCCCAGGCGGGCTGGACCATCGGCTTCGTCTCCCTGGGCAATGATATGACCACCCGGACCTACAGCGAAAGCACGATGGCGACCGCCGCCACCAACAACTATGCTACGCTGAAGTGGACGGTTCCCGCCGGGACGAAGGCCGTATGGGCCGTCGTTGCTTGTACGCCAACGACTTACATCACCCACCTCTGGGACGAGAACAACAGCAACGACCGCCACTGGCCGTACAAGGTCAAGTTCCTTGCCGACGGGGAGGTCCTGGACCTGGGTGCTCCGCAAAGCGGATTCCTGGAGGGTTCCGGCGGCACGGCGCACACCTATGCCTGGACGATGTCCGGCAGCACCGTTTCCGTCGATGTGGACATCGACACCGACGTAGCGGTCTCCCAGGGTGGATTCGAGCTCGGCCACTTCGAGCTGCCCGTGGCGAAGGTGAACGCTTTCATCGGCGCGGACGTCCGCGACCTGGACGAGAACAGCTTCTACGGCGTGAACGCCGACGGTACCAAGATTCCCGAATTCACCTCCTACAAGCCCGGCATGTGGGAAGATGTAAGCGGAAAGGCCTGCGCCTGGGGCGCGGGTGCCGCCTATTGGCAGTGGTACATCTGGGGCGGCAAGAAGGACAAGAGCGGCAGCAAGATCTGGTACGACGGCGACCCCGACGGGACCGGCGCCAACCAGGGACGTTTCGTCGTGGGCAAGAACCCCGACAACGTGGCCGCCGCCAAGGGCAAGACGATTACCTTCCGGAACAAGATCGCCGCGAACGGCGCCACCTACGACTTCATCGTCACGTACAAGTACCATTGACGGGCAAATAGTCTCGAGGTAAATTTTAATAAATCGGCAGTTTTCTTTGAAAAATTGCCGATTTATTATATTTTTGCAGTGGCATGAAGGCTGAAAGCACTCATATCGCACTGCAAGATTTGATGGGCCGCAAAGAAACCTTGACGGTCTCCGACTTTATGTCCCTTTTCCCAGAAGATCCGGCACCGACCGTCTATTCCAGAATCCGGTCCCTGACGGAAAGCGGGAATATCATTCCAATCGGCAAAGGGCTGTACACCAGCACGCATAAGCCGTCTTACCGGCCAGTCATCTCACCCTGGATGAAAGAGATTCACAAGATGCTGGTCGAGGGATGTGAAGGAATCAGCCATTGCATCACGGAACGTGGTGGAAACCTATTCATTTACGCGGCTAAGGAGGATTTTCCGGCAATCCGGACGGGTCTCATGCACTGGGACGGCAAAGTGATTACGGAAAGTCAGTTAAAACACTTCCCCGGTGAACTGGAAGGCTTCATAGTTCTGGCGAGGCTCGTGTCTGACAGTCCTGTCCTCTTGGAGGAGGGAATCACGGTCCCCTCCATCGAAAAAGACTTGGTGGACCGGATCTGTGACCGGCGCAGGAAGCCGGACTTCCTGGCCATCCAAAAACTGATGGAAGTATATCCGGTCAACAAGAATCGGCTGAACCGGTTCGCCGCCAGAAGGGGTGCGGACAAGCAGGTCGCCGCTGTGCTGGAAGGTCTCGACCGGAACCGGATCCGCATGATTTCCCAGGTCCAGCGGATGCTCGCATCCCTTCCGGTCACGAAAGCATGGGTCTTCGGCTCCTTTGCCAGAGGAGAAGAAACACCCGAAAGCGATTTGGACCTGCTTGTCGACTACGACAAGACGGTGGGAATCTCCCTGCTCGATGTCGTCCGTTATAAACTGGACCTGGAAAATGCCATCGGTCGGGACGTCGATTTGATCGAAAATGGCAGCTTGAAGCCGTTTGCGGCCCCATCGGCCGAACGGGAAAAGTACCTGGTATATGAGAGATAAACTGAACGATGCCGCCCGTTTGGAACTGATGCAGGAAGCCATCGGCAACATCGAAATGTTTACAGAGGGAATTGCCACCTATGAACAGTTCGCTTCCAACAAAATCCTGTGCCATGCCGTTACTTACAATTTACAATGTATCGGGGAAAGCGTGTACAGGCTATCAAGGGAATTCATCGAAACGCATCCTTCGATAGATTGGGAAGCCATCGAAGGGCTTCGGCACGTCCTGGTCCATGATTATTACCAAGTGAATCTGGAAATGATCTGGATGATTCTTGAGAAAGACCTTCCTGGTTTGAAAACATACCTGCTATCCATTCAATAAGGGAGTGGTGGCCGCCGCCATGACGGGCAAAAGGCGGTTCTGGACGATAATACAATAGTTTTGTACTTTCTTGTCATCGGGGAGCGGAACAACTGCTTCCCGAACTTTGTTTTCTCCCGGAAAATCCGTACATTTGAGGTTGCGTAAAGAACGCTAAACAACACTAATCAATAACTGATATGAACAACGCAATCCTGAACTTCCCGGTACCGGCCAACGAGCCGGTCAAGTCCTATCTCGAAGGCTCTCCCGAGCGCATCGCCCTCGATGCCGAGCTCGAGCGCCAGTGGAACACCGTCCTGGACATCCCGATCATCATCGGCGGCAAGGAAATCCGTACCGGCAACACCGGAAAGGTCGTTTGCCCGCACGATCACAAGCATGTCCTCGCGACCTTCCATAAGGTAGGTGAGAAGGAAGTGGAAATGGCCGTGGAGGCCGCCATGAAGGCCCACAAGGTCTGGTCCGAGACCCCCTGGACCACCCGTGCCGCCATCGTCCTGAAGATGGCCGAACTCCTCGCCACCAAGTATCGTCCCATCATGAACGCGGCCTGCATGCTGGGCCAGTCCAAGAACATCTACCAGGCGGAGATCGACAGCGCCTGCGAGACCATCGACTTCTTCCGCTACAACGTGCACTATGCCTCCAAGATCTATGGCATGCAGCCCAAGGACGGCGTGGGCAACATCAACCACACCGAGTACCGTCCCCTCGAGGGCTTCATCCTGGCGGTGACCCCGTTCAACTTCACCTCCATCGCCTCCAACCTGTGCATGACCCCGGTCCTGATGGGCAACGTCGCCCTCTGGAAGCCGTCCACCACCTCCACCCTCTCGAACTACTACCTGATGCAGCTGTACAAGGAAGCGGGCCTTCCGGACGGCGTCATCAACTTCCTCCCGGGCAGCGGCGCCCTCATCGGCAAGGTCGCGACCTCTTCCAAGTGGTTCTCCGGCATCCACTTCACCGGCTCCACCGGCACCTTCAACAGCCTCTGGCGCCAGGCGGGCGAGAACCTCGGGAAGTACGTGAGCTACCCGCGCCTCGTGGGCGAGACCGGCGGCAAGGACTTCATCTTCGTGCACCCGAGCGCCGATGCGAAGGCCGTCGCCACCGCCGCTTTCTGCGGTGCCTATGAGTTCCAGGGCCAGAAGTGCTCCGCCGCTTCCCGCATGTACGTTCCGAAGAGCCTGTGGCCGGAAGTGCTGGGCATCATGAAGCAATATGCCTCCGAGGTCAAGATGGGCGACGTCCGTGACCACACGAACTTCATCAACGCCGTCATCGACGAGGCCTCCTGGAACAACATCGACAGCTACATCACCTATGCCGAGCAGTCCCCGGACGCGAAGGTCGTCATGGGCGGCGGCCGCGACAAGAGCGTGGGCTACTTCGTGGAGCCGACCGTCATCGAGACCACCGACCCGCACTTCAAGTCCATGGAAGAAGAGATCTTCGGCCCGGTCCTCACCGTGTACCCGTACGATGACGACAAGGTCGATGAGGCCGTGAAGCTCTGCGACACCACCTCCCCGTACGGCCTCACCGGCGCCGTGTTCGGTAAGGACCGCCTCGCCGTGGAGAAGATCACCAGCGACCTGCGCTATGCGGCCGGCAACTTCTACATCAACGACAAGCCCACGGGAGCCGTGGTGGGCAACCAGCCGTTCGGCGGCGCCCGCGCCTCGGGTACCAACGACAAGGCCGGCGGCGAGTTCAACCTCATCCGCTGGATTATCCCCAGAGTGATCAAGGAAACCCTCGTTTCCCCGACCGATTACCGGTATTCCTACATGAAGTAACAGTGACAGGACAAGGGAATACCTCCGAAACCGTCGCTACGCGACCCCTCCCAAACACGTTTGGGCCCCTCCCTCTTATGGGGCCGAGGGTGGCCACAGGTTCCGGAGGTATTCACCTTGTCCTGTAAAAATTCAATTTATGAAAAGAGTTTTTGTTGGTTTGCTGGCCGTTGGGTTGATTGTCTTTTCCTGCGGCCGGCCGGCCCCGAAGCAGCAGGTCGAAGAAGTGGACTTCGTGAAGGCCCTCGGGATTCCCGAGTGCGTGATCACGACCCCGCCGGATTCCCTGCACCTGGATCCCTGGTACAAGAAGTATGTCGATGTGAACGGCATTCCGCTGTGCTCGTCCTGGCGCTGCCCGGACAGCGCGCTCGTTGCCGGGCATAACACGCTGTGGGCCATGACCTCCATGCTGTCGGACGACGTGATGAACGCCCTCCGCAAGGCCGGCACCCGCGTGACGATGATGGGCCGCTACGAAGGCACCACCGACGTCCCCGAGCATCACTACCTGATCAACGACACCACCCTGAACTGGGACCTCCGGGCCCGCGGCCTGGGCGGTGACATCGAGTTCCCGCTCACTTCCTGCGCGGAGGAGAACGTGCTGGGCTACCAGATCGACAAGTACCACGCGGAGGACATCCTCATCCACGAATTCGCCCACTCGATCCACCTCGTGGGCATCGTCCAGGTGGATCCGGACATCAACGACCGCCTGGAGGCCCTGCTCCAGAATGCGAAGGAGAGGGATCTGTGGTGGAACACTTACCGCCTCACGGACATCGCCGAGTATTTCGCCGAGGGCGTGCAGGACTGGTTCAACGTGAACGCGGAGATGGACCACCCCGACGGGAAGCACAACTACGTGAACACCCGCGAAGAGCTCAAGGAGCGTGACCCGGGCCTGTACGAGCTTCTCGCCCAGTACTTCCCCGCCACCGACCAGCAGATTTCCAAGCACAAGTTCGTGAACGAGTGCACCAAGGAAAACAGCCGTACCCGATAGTATGTTCGACAAGAATACCTATGTCACCCGCCGCGCCCGCCTCGCCAAGGAGGTGGGCGACGGCGTCCTGCTGTTCCTGGGGAACCAGCTCGTGGGCATGAACTACCACGATAACGAGTATCCGTTCCGGCAGGACAGCACGTTCCTGTACTACTTCGGCCTGGACCAGGCCGGCCTGGCGGCGGTCATCGACATCGACCGCGGCGAGGAGGTCGTCTTCGGTGACGAACTCACCATCGACGACATCGTCTGGACCGGGACCGTTCCCACCCTGGAGCATAACGCGCAGCTGTGCGGCGTGGAGAAGACCCAGCCCCTCAGCGCCCTCAAGGGGTATCTTGCCGGCCGCAAGGTCCGGTTCCTGCCGCCGTACCGCGGCGACCACCAGGTGTGGCTCCAGCAGCTGCTGGGCATTGCCCCGGAGGCGCAGCAGGCCGATGTGGAATTCATCCAGGCCGTCGTGGACATGCGCATCCACAAGAGCGCGGAGGAGGTTGCCGCCATCGAAGAGGCAGTGGACATCTCCACGCGGATGCACCTGATCGCCTACCGGATGGCCCGCCCGGGCGTCCACGAGGCGGAAATCGCCGCCGCCGTGCTGCAGGAGGCGAATTGCCGGCCGGGTTGCGGTCTCGCGTTCCCGACCATCGCTACGACCCATGGGCAGATCCTCCACAATCACGGCTTCATCCATACCCTGCAGGAGGGCGACATGTTCCTCCTGGATGCGGGTGCGGAGAACCACCTCCATTATGCGGGCGACCTGTCGTCGTCGATGCCGGTGGGCGAGCGCTTCTCCGAGAAGCAGGAACTCATCTACAACATGTGCCTCCGCAGCTTCTATGCCGCTGTGGACCAGCTGCGTCCCGGAAATCCCTACCGGAACGCCCATCTCGCTGCAGCCGAGGCGATTGCCGAGGGCATGGTGGACCTGGGCCTGATGAAGGGCAATCCCCGCGACATCGCGGAGAGCGGCGCCTATGCGCTCGTGTTCCCGTGCGGGACGGGCCACATGATGGGCCTGGACGTGCACGACATGGAAAACCTGGGCGAGCAGTACGTCGGTTACACCGGCGGGGAGAAGAAGAGCACGCAGTTCGGCTTCAAGTCGCTGCGCCTCGCCCGGCCGCTGGAGCCCGGCTTCGTGTTCACCGTGGAGCCCGGCATCTACTTCATGCCCGAGCTCATCGACTACTGGAGGGCCGAAGGCCGCTTCAAGGAATTCATCAACTACGACAAGTTCGAGGCCTGGAAGGATTTCGGCGGCCTGCGCAACGAGCTGGACTACCTCATCACGGAAGACGGCTGCCGCCTGCTGGGCACGCTGAAAAAGCCGATGACCCTGGAAGAAGTTTATGCGGCAAAGCTTGGATAGTTCGTGCCGAAATGCTATCTTTGCCGTCCCAATTTTGAACGATTCAAAATATGACCTTTACGATCAAGCACCCCGGGAATGACGGGGGAATGAATCCGAGGATCAAGCGTCTGCGCAAGGAAAGCGTGGAGACGCCCGCGACCCTCACCATCGAGCGCGCCCTCATCGAGACCGCGTTCTACAAGGAGAACTATGGAAAATATTCGATTCCGGTGCTCCGGGCGAAGAATTTCTACGAGATCTGTGCGAAGAAGACCATCTACATCGGCCCGGACGAGCTGATCGTGGGTGAGCGCGGCCCCAAGCCCAAGGCGGTCCCGACGTTCCCGGAACTCACCTGCCACAGCGTGGAGGACCTCCATGTGCTGGACACCCGTGAGCTGCAGACCTACCACATCAGCCAGGAGGACATCGACACGTACGAGCGCGAGGTGATTCCCTACTGGAAGGGGAAGACGCAGCGCGAGCGCATCTTCGGTCATGTCTCCAAGGAGTGGGAAGAGGCCTACCATGCCGGTGTGTTCACCGAGTTCATGGAGCAGCGCGCCGCGGGCCACACTGCGATGGACGGTCGGATGTACCGGGAAGGCCTCCTGGACATGAAGGCCCGGATCGAGAAGAACATCGCCGCGCTGGATTATATCAATGACCCCGAGGCCACCGACAAGGAGCAGGAGCTCGACGCGATGCGCATCTCCTGCGACGCCGCCATCCTGCTGGCCGAGCGCCATGCCGCCCTGGCGGAGGAAATGGCCGCTTCCTGCACCGATCCGGTCCGCAAGGCCGAACTCGAGAAGATCGCTTCCGTGTGCCACTGGGTCCCTGCCCATGCCCCCCGCGACCTCTGGGAGGCCATCCAGATGTACTGGTTCGTGCACCTGGGCACCGTGACCGAGCTGAACGGATGGGATTCCATGAACCCCGGCCATATCGACCAGCACCTCTATCCCTTCTACAAGAAGGGCGTGGAGGATGGTTCCCTCACCTATGAGAAGGCAAAGGAACTCCTGTGCTGCCTGTGGATCAAGTTCAACAACCAGCCGGCCCCGCCCAAGGTGGGCATCACCGCCCGCGAGTCCGGTACCTACAACGACTTTACGAACATCAACATCGGCGGTATCGACAAGTACGGCAACAGCGGCGTGAATGACCTCTCCTACATGATCCTCGAGATCCAGGAGGAACTGCACGAACTGCAGCCGGGCCTCTCCATCCATATCGCGGAGAACACCCCGGACGAATTCCTGGAGGCCGGCGTGAAGGTCATCCGCCTGGGCCACGGCTATCCTTCCGTGTTCAATCCGGACACCTACGTGAAGGAACTGGTGCGTCAGGGCAAGAGCCTGGAGGACGCCCGCGAGGGCGGCTGCTCCGGCTGCATCGAGGTGGGTGCCTTCGGCAAGGAGGCTTACCTGCTGACCGGCTACCTGAACACCCCGAAGATCCTGGAGATCACCCTGAACAACGGCGTGGACCCGGAGACCGGCAAGAAGATTGGCCTTACGACCGGCGACCCGCGGAATTTCAAGGATTTCGAGGAGCTGTACGCCGCCTGGCACAAGCAGATG
Organism: Bacteroidales bacterium; assembly: GCA_017464245.1. Lineage (GTDB taxonomy): Bacteria > Bacteroidota > Bacteroidia > Bacteroidales > UBA932 > Cryptobacteroides. Next base: position 38,431 of record JAFUDV010000071.1, read on the forward strand.
GAGTACTTCGTGAACCTGAAGCTCGCGGTGAACAACTACATCGAGCGGATGTTCTCCCTGTATGCCCCCGCCACCTTCCTGAGCCTGTACATCGAGGATTGCATCGACAAGGGCCGCGACTACTACAGCGGCGGTGCGCGCTACAACACCACCTACATCCAGTGCACGGGCCTCGGCACCATCACGGACTGCTTTACCACTCTCAAAAAGCATGTCTTTGAGACGGGCAAGTACACGATGGACGAGCTCCTGAAAGCGGTTGCCGAGGACTGGAAGGGCCACGAGCCCATGCGCCTGTACATCCGCAACCACACCCCGTTCTTCGGCAATGACGACAAGTATGCCGACGACATTGCGGTGCGCGTGTACGACGACTTGGTGAAGGCCATTGAAGGCCGGCCCAACACCCGCGGCGGCAAGACACAGCTGAACATGCTCTCCACCACCTGCCACAACTACTTCGGCCAGGTGTGCGGCGCCTCCGTGAACGGCCGCTTCGCCCACTTCGCCATCTCCGACGGCACCTCGCCGGCCCATGGCTCCGACACCAAGGGCCCGACCTGCGTCGTCCGTTCCCTGGGCAAGCTGGACCAGACCAAGAGCGGCGGCACCCTGCTGAATGTCCGCTTCATCCCCGCGCTCCTCAAGACCGATGCCGAAGTGGCGAAACTGGGGCGGCTCATCCGCGAGTACTTCAAGCTCGGCGGCCACCACATCCAGTTCAACATCGTGGACACGGAAACCCTCTGCGAAGCGCAGGAGCACCCCGACGACTACCGCGACCTCCTGGTCCGCGTGGCCGGCTACTCCGACTACTTCAACGACATGACCGCCCAGCTCCAGAACGAGATCATCGCCCGCACGGAGAACGACGACCTGTAGCGCTGTCATTTAGGGCGGAGCCGATAGCGTTTGCCATTTCGGGCGCAGTCGGGAAATCTCTGTTCCCTTCGGTTCGCCGGGCAAGGTTTGCCACCCTTTTGGGCAAGATCTGCGAATAATTTGGGCATGGTTTGTTTTTATGCGACAGACCATGTCCATGTTTTATGCCCTGGAGGTTGCTCAGGCCCGATTCAGTGGGCATGGTCTGCGTCCTCAAATCAGACTATGCCCAATCTACCCGCAGACCTTGCCCAATTTCCCCACAGGCCTTGCCCAACCTCACCCAGTTCCCCCATGGGCCTTATCGATTTTTCCAAGTTCCTCGCATATCTTGCCAGCCCTCACCCTGCTACCCCGCAGTCCATGCCAGACTTTGCCCAACGAAAACGTTAAAACTTGTTTGTTGTTTCATAAAAACGTAAAAAACAACGCTATCTTTTTTACGATGCTAGGATAGCCGGGCGGGATGTCCTATGTTTACCGTGAGTGATTCGGTTGTCGTTCCTGCCGGAGTGAACGAGTCTGCCGGGTCATTGGAAAAAACTAGACATCAAGACATGATGGAAAGAAGTGTTGTCAGGAAACTGCCCGACGGGAGCATGAGGCGCGTGGAGCCTTACCATGTCTGCTTGAAAGGGTTGGAAACGGCGGTCTTATGCCGTGACGAGGAAGACTATGACGTGATGGTGAAAGTGATGGCGGTGTGCGCCTGGCGGGAGAAGGTAATCATCATTACTTATTCTGTTGTCTCCAATCATACCCACTCCGCCGTGCTCGCGGCATGCTGGGACGATGCGCAGGCATTCGGCGAGGACTGCAAGAAAGTCTATTCCATGTTTTTCCATCGGAAGTACGGGGAGGAGGGGATTCTTCGCCGTGTCAAGGTGAAGGCGCTCTGGCTCGACAATCCGTTCTATCTGCGGAACACATTGGCCTACATTCCCCGGAATGCATTGGACAATGGTGGCGACATCGCCGATTACCCCTGGTCCGGACACCGGGCGATGTTCCGGCGTGACCGTCCGGCCGGGATGCCGGTTTCCGCCCTTACCAAGCGGGAACGGCGACAGTTGCTCCATACGGGCGAATCGCTCAAAGGCGTTCCCTGGCAGCTGGACGGGGAAGGCCGGTTGGCCCCCTCCAGCATCTGTGACAATGCCTACCTGGAGCAGGTTTTCAACGACGATCCTGCCTTTTATCTGAAAACCATCGGCGGGGTCAATGTGGCTGAGATGCGTCATCTCCTGGAGGAAAAGCCCTACGTCATGCAGACGGATACGGAATTCTACAAGATGGCGGAAGAGTTGTGCCAACGTTGGTTCAAGGCAAGCCTCTCCACCCTCTCCTTGGAACGCAAGATCCGCTTGATTCCCTATGTCTATCACACCTCAAAGACCACCATCCCCCAGCTGGCCCGCATTTTCGGTCTCGAACGGGACCGGATTGCCTCCATTCTGGGCAAAACCAAGTGATTCGGGACATGGTCTGCGGGGTTTTTGAGCAAGGTTTGCCAAACAATTGGGCATGGTTTGTTTTTATATGACAGACCGTGCCCATGTTTTATGCCCTGGAGACGGCTCAGTGGCCGATTTGGTGGGCAAGGTCTGCGCCCTCAAATCAGACTATGCCCAATCTGCCCGCAGACCTTGCACGGGGCCGAGCTCGGTGGCCTGGCCGGACGGGTCCACGGCCCGTTCTGACCTCAGATCCGGGGCTTCTGGATTACGCGGATAACGAGGGAAATGAAATAGACGATGAGGCCGTACAGGACGGGGATCAGGGTGGCTTTGAGCCCGCCGCAGACGAGGGCGGGGCTGATGTCCCCGACCATCTGGAGGACACCGAGCGCCTGGGACAGGCCGCTCAGCATCCAGAAAATACCGACAATGAGGGCCCCGATGCCGATTTCCTTGACCCAGCGGGGAGCTTTCCAGGCGGCGAGAAGCAGGGCGATGAGCAGGAGGGTGATGACGATCATGCCTATCATCCCTCCGTCGACGAATGTCTGGGAGAGGGACCAGCCGGCCTTCTCGAAGGTCTCCGGATGGGACACGCCCAGGGAGTCCGTGACGTAAATGATTTCTTCTTTCATGATGTGCTGTGTTTTGGTTTTTGCAAAGGTACGGAAGCCCCGCCGGATTATCCAAAGTTGAAACCCTTTCCGGCCCTGTCAAATCCCATTGCAGGGCATCCGGGCTTGCAGGTCCTGCGGAAATACCCTATTTTTGCGAAGAAATGAGAATCGCTGGACGCATCTTGTACTGGCTGGCCGCCGTCGCCCTCGTGGCCGCCATCCTCTCCAGCCTGGACTATTCGCCGGCCCAGGGCGTGCTCGTGGGCCTCATCTTCTGCCCCTGTGCCCTGGCGCTGGAGTTCGGGATGCCCAAGGCCCGGAGACCGATGGACAAGGTCTATCTGTCCCTGGCGGTCCTGGTTTCGGTCATTCTTGTGATTTTGATTCTGCATTATTCCGTCTGGGTGATCCTGACGCAGGAGGGCTATTCCCGGCCGGAGAGAGACGTCGCGCCCATGCTCGTCAATCCCGCTTTCCTGGGGCTTGTCCTCACGGCGCTTGCCCTCGGCGATTACTTCTGGGCTAAGTGGCTTGCGACGCGTTTCAAGGCGAAGGGAAGGACCGTCACATTCTTCTCCGAAAGGAAGAGCGTCACGCTCCCCGTGGAGGAAATCGCCTATATGGAATCCAACGATACGGAGGTCCGGATCGTCACCCGTTCCGGCGACGCTTTCCGGAACAAGACCGGCATCAGCCAGTGGGAGAACCTGCTGGGCGACAGTTTCCTCCGGATCCACCGGTCCTATCTCGTCCACATCTCCCTCGCTGTCCTTTCCACGCCGGACACCGTCCTGGTTTGTGGCAAGGAATTACCGGTTTCCCGTAAATACAAAGAGTCTGTAAAGGGCTCATTGCCAGACCGGAAAGACCTGGCAGAATAAGGCGTGTCCTTTCGGGTGAGAAATCCGGTTTTGGGCACGGTCTGTCATTTCGAGCGCAGCCCGCAGGGCGGAGTCGAGAAATCTCTGTCCCCTCGGTTCGTCGGGCAAGGTCTGACACCCTTTCGGGCAAAGTCTGAGAACAATTTGGGCATGGTTTGTTTTTATATGACAGACCGTGCCCATGTTTTATGCCCTGGAGGTGGCTCGGGGGCTGATTTGGTGGGCAAGGTCTGCGCTATAAAATCAGACCTTGCCCGTCACGACCACACACCTTGCCCCGAATTCCCGCAGACCTTGCCCGCGGTTGAGGGGGCAGCTCCCGTGTAGGGGTGAAACGACGATTTGTTTGAGGTCAGCCGCCGATCTTGACCTTCAGCCCCGCCGCCTCTAGCTGACGGACGCAGCGGGCCTGGTCCTCCTTGGAGGGGGCGGAGAGGGAGAGGCCGGCCGGGTTGTAGGTCGTGCCCAGGCGCTCGTGCTTGCCCTTTCCGATGTCGTGGTAGGGAAGGAGGTCCACCTCTTCCGGCTGGCGGTCCAGGGAGGCGAGGAAGGCGGCGGTGGCGGCGATGTTGGCCTCGGTGGCATTGACTTCCGCGATGAGGGGGATGCGGATCCAGTAGGGATGGCCCAGGTTGGCCACCAGCCGCAGGTTCTCCAGGATGCGCTCGTTGGGGACGCCGGTGTAGCGCCGGTGCACCTCGGAGTCCATCGCTTTCAGGTCCACCAGGAACAGCTCGCAGGCGTCGGCGACGGAACGGACGACCTCCGGGGCCGCAAACAGCGTGGTGTCCACGGCGCGGTGGAAGCCCCGCCGGCCCAGATCGGCCAGCAGTTCCAGCGCATACGAAGGATGCAGCAGCGGCTCGCCGCCGCTCAGCGTGACACCTCCGCCGGAATCCTCCATGACCCCGCGCTCCTTCTCCACTTCCGCCATCAGTTCGTCCAGCGGCCATTCGCGGCCGCAGATTTCCATGGCGAGGGCGGGGCAGGCCTCGGCGCAGCTGCCGCACACGATGCAGGGCTTCCCCGTGGGCTTGATGCCGTCCGGGGTGAGCTTGAGCGCTCCCTCCGGACAGGCCTCCACGCAGGAGGAGCAGCCGATGCATTTCACTTGTTTATAAAGCCTTTGCGCGCTGGAGGACCAGCTCTCCGGGTTGTGGCACCACACGCAGCGGAGGGGGCATCCTTTCAGGAAAAGGGTGGTCCGGATACCCGGCCCGTCGTGGATGGCGTATCGTTTGATGTCGAATAACAAAGCCATGTTGCAAAGATACGAAATAATGCCTATCTTTGGAAAACAAGAAAGCTTCTTGTTACTGATCAGACACTAAGACTATCATGCATTGCCGCATTCGCGTGTTGCTCCTGAGCGCAGCCCTTCTGGCCGCTCCTTCCCTCTTTGCACACAGAGCCATTACCCTTGATGATTTCCTGAACGGGGAACGTGTATCCGGAACGGAACTTTCCCACGGCGGACACTATGTCCTGGAGCATTTCACCGTCACGGACGGCCCCAAGACCGCCTGGCACTCCCTTGTGAAGCGCCTTCCGGACGGCGCACAGCTCGCCCGGTTCGACACGGTCCGCGTGGAGTGGATGCCCCGGACGGAGGCTCTCCTCCTGCACCGGGGGGATTCCCTCGTGAAGATTGACCCGGAAACCGGCGCGAAGACCGTCCTGGCCCGGAATCTCCCGCCGCGCAGCCGCATCACGATGGCTCCGACGGAGGACTACCTGGTCCTGAGCCGTGTCCAGGAGGGCCCCAAGGAGGATCCGGACGTGTTCCGCATCCTGGAACCGGACGACCGGCAGCCTCTCTGGCGCGACCGCACCTATCTCGTGAAATGGGACCTCGCCACCGGGGACACCACCGTCCTCGCGAAAAGCCGCTATTCCAGCCATTTGGAGGACATCTCAGCCGATGGCGGGAAACTCCTCGTCGCCAGCCCCCGCTCCCGGCTGGAGAAGCGTCCTACCACGGTGGAGGATGTCATCATCCTGGACCCGAAGACCGGGAAGGCCGACACCCTCCTGCACGACGCCCCTTTCCTGGAGACGATGTGCTTCTCCCCCGACGGGAAGCAGCTGCTGGTGCGCGCCTCGCCCGAGGCCTTCGACCGCATCGGCGAGCACATCAAGCCCGGCCAGACCTCCAGCATGATCTTCCAGGTGCTCTATAAGGTGGACGTCGCCACGGGAAAGGTCACCCCGCTGACGGACCGCATTCCCCAGTCGGTCCACGAGTTCTCCTGGTACCTGGATGACGGCCAGATCTACTTCATGGCGGAAGACCGTGATTATCAGGCGCTTTTCTCCCTGAATCCCAAGAACGGGAAGGTCTCGAAGCTGCCCGTGAAGGAAGAGATGGTCACCGGCTTCGACGTGAAGGCCGGCAAGGTCGCCTATGTGGGCGAGGGCGTCTCCAACTCCATGCGCTGCTGGCTCCTGGACGTGAAGAAGGGAAACAACACCCTCCTGGAGGACTCCTCCGCGAAGCTCCTCGAAGGCATCGAACTGGGCGAGGTCCATGACTGGAACTACACCCACAGCCGCGGCGAGACCATCTACGGCCGCTACTACCTCCCGCCGCACTTCGACCCGGCGAAGAAGTATCCGATGATCGTCAATTACTACGGCGGCTGCTCCCCGACAGGGCGCAACTTCGAGAGCCGCTACCCGCACCATCTGTATGCCGCCCGCGGCTATGTGGTGTACATCGTCCAGCCCTCCGGGGCCACGGGCTTCGGGCAGGAGTTCGCCGCCCGGCACGTGAACACCTGGGGCGAGGGCGGAGCCGAGGACATCATCGAGGGCGTGGAGAAGTTCTGCGCGGAGCATCCCTTCGTGGACAAGGGCCGCATCGGCTGCATCGGCGCCTCTTTCGGCGGCTTCATGTCGCAGTACCTCGTGATGAAGACCGACCTGTTCGCCGCGGCGATCAGCCACGCCGGCATCTCCGACATCACCAGCTACTGGGGCGAGGGCTACTGGGGCTACTCCTACTGCGAAGTCTCCACGGCGAACAACTATCCCTGGCAGCCGGAGGCACAGAAGATGATCCTGAGCCAGAGTCCCCTTTTCAACGCTGACAAGGTCAACACCCCCATCCTCTTCCTCCACGGCATGGCCGACACGAACGTCCCCGTGGGCGAGAGCATCCAGATGTTCACGGCCCTGAAGCTCCTGGGGAAGGAGACCGCCTTCGTCGCCGTGAAGGACCAGGACCACCACATCCTCGATTATTCCAAGCGTCAGAAATGGCAGGACACCATTTTCGCGTGGTTCGCCAAATATCTCAAGGACGACCCGTCCCTCTGGGACGAAATGTACCCGCCTGTGGAATTGTAAAACCCGATGATAATGAAAAGATTGCTGCTTTGGGCGGCCCTGCCGCTCTTCCTCCTTGCGTCCTGCGCCGAAAAAATCCATGATCCCGGCAAGGAGAACAAGGGGAACCAGGAGCCGGATGAGATGGTCGCCGTCCAGGGCTTCTATACCCTGGAGCACGAAGGATTCAAGTTCAAGGCCCGGGAGGAAGTGTACAACACCCCGGCGGCGCAGAGTGCCATCTCGCACCTGAAGGAGGACCTGACGGAAATCAACGGCCTCATTCCCGAGGCGGCCCTGAAGGTGATGAAGAAGAACCCGATCTGGCTGGAGAAAGACCTGACCGACGGGGCCGCCTGGTACCATGCCAACCAGGAATGGCTGGCGGAACAGTCCGTGAAGGACAGCCGCTACATGACGGCGAAATGGCACTGCGTGGAGCTGTGCAACTATGTCCATTACGTGAGCTGGTCCGACCAGAACCAGCCCTACATGGTCCTCCACGAGCTGTGCCACCTCTACCATGACCAGGCGCTCGCGGGCGGGTTCGAGAATCCCGACGTGAAGGCGGCCTACAACCACGCGATGGCGGCCGGCAAATATGTGAACACCCCGTACCGGCTGGACAAGAACACCCTCATCGACCATTACGATGACTACTACCACGCCAAGGTCTATGCCACCACCAACCAGATGGAGTACTTCTCCGAGATCTGCGAGGCCTACTGGGGCCAGAACGACTACTATCCCTTCGACTACGATGACCTGAAGGAGTACGACCCGGAAGGCTTCGCCGTGATGGAGAAGGTGTGGGGAAAACGCGCTGGAAAGTAAAACCCATTAACCAATAACCACTAAAACATCAAGCCAATGAAAAAGATGAAAGTCTTATTCGCTGCTTTGGTATGCCTGGTGGCCACTTTCGCCGCAACCGCGCAGAACATCGACGTGCGGGGAACGGTGAAGGACGCCTCCGGGAATCCGGTCGTGGGCGCGAGCCTGGTGCTCCGCGGCAACAACCGGGTCTATACCATGAGCGATGCCGCAGGTGCATTCCGGCTGTCGGTTCCGCAGGACGGAGCCCTCGTCGTCACGTGCCTGGGGTATCAGGAGCAGACGGTACCCGTGAGCGGACGCCGGACCATCGACATCGTCCTTGCCGATGACTCCCAGATGCTCGACGAGACCATCGTCGTCGCGTACGGTACCGCCTCCAAGTCCTCCTTCACCGGCTCGGCCACGGTCGTGAAGAAAGAGGACATCCAGAAGATCGCGACGTCCAACGTGACCCAGGCCCTCCAGGGCCTCAGCGCGGGCGTGCAGGTCATCAACTCCAGCGGCCAGCCGGGTGACGGCGGATCCATCAACATCCGCGGTATCGGCTCCATGAACGCCTCGAGCTCCCCGCTGTACGTGGTGGACGGCGTGGCCTATTCCGGCTACATCAACGCCATCTCCTCCAGCGACATCGAGTCCATGACCGTCCTCAAGGACGCGGCCGCGACCTCCCTGTACGGCTCCCGCGCCGCGAACGGCGTCATCGTGATCACCACGAAAAAGGGCCAGAGCGAGGACGGCAAGATCTCCTTCCGGAGCAACCTGGGCTTCGCGTCCATGGCCGTTCCGCTGCCCCGCCAGCTGGCCCCGACCGAGTATGCCTGGATGGCCTGGCAGGCCCTGTACAACGCGGCCATCGACGGTGGCAACACCCCGGCGGAAGCCGGCGCCCTCGCCGCGAACAACCTTGCCGCCGAACTCAAGATCAACCCCTGGAACACCCGGAACATCATTGACAATACCGGCAAGCTCCTGGTCTCCGACGACGACCTCCTGTGGTACGGCGACTGGCGCGGCGAAATGCTCCAGGTCCGTCCCCGTCAGGAATACAATGTGGACCTGAGCGGCCGCAAGGGTGACACGAACTACTTCTTCTCCGGCGGCTACCTCAACGACAAGGGTATCTTCACCACCCAGCAGTTCGAGCGCATCTCCGGCCGTGCCAATGTCTCCACGCACGTGAAGAAGTGGCTGGAAGTGGGCACCAACACCTCCTTCTCGCACTCCTATACCGACGCCCCTGCCGGCGACTCCGTGGTGTGGTTCCTCCGTACGGTCCCGTCCACCTTCAACATCTGGGAGTACGACTACGCGAAGGGCGGCTATGCCACCGACGCCAACGGCCAGTACATCTACGAGTACGGCTCCGACCGTCCCAACTGGGCCGGCTGGAACATGCTGGCCGATGCGGCCTACAACAAGTACGTCACCAACGTGGACCAGATTTCCACCCGCAACTTCGGGGAAATCACCTTCATCCCGGGCCTGACCTTCCGCAGCACCGTGTCCATCGACTACTACATCACCAAGTACGACGGCTACGGCAGCGCCGAGCACGGCTACTCCGCCGGTGAAGGCGGCAACGCGCAGAAGTCCTACGACCGCAACGTCGCCACCACCTGGACGAACATCCTGTCCTTCAACCGCGACTTCGGCCAGCACAACGTGGGCGTGATGCTGGGCCAGGAGAGTTACAGCCGCAACGTGGCGGGCCTTTCCGCCGGGCGCAAGGGCTTCCCCTTCGGCGGCCTGTATGAACTGAGTTCCGCCGCCGAGCCGGACTATTCCACCTCCTACGTGGACAACTACCGGCTCCTGTCCTTCTTCAGCCGCCTGGAGTACAACTACGCCGACAAGTACTATGTCTCCGGGTCGGTCCGTACCGACGGCTCCTCCAAGTTCGCGCCCGTCTCCCGCTGGGGTACCTTCTGGTCCGCCGGCGCTTCCTGGCGCATCAACAACGAGGACTTCATGCGGAACCTCACCTGGATCGACAACCTCAAGCTCAAGGCCAGCTACGGCGCCGTGGGCAATGACCAGCTCTCTTCCTGGTACTGCTACCAGGGCCTGTACGCCGCCGGCTACAACGACCTCTCGAACGCGGGAGTGGTGATCTCCCGTCTCCCGAACGAGACCCTCAAGTGGGAGACCAACCTCCAGTTCAACACCGGTATCGACTTCTCCCTGTTCCGCCGTCTCACGGGTTCCATCGAGTACTTCGACCGCAAGTCCAAGGACCTGCTGTTCACCATGCCGATGGCCCTTTCGACCGGTTTCTCCGGCATCGACCGCAACATCGGCGACGTGAAGAACTACGGCGTGGAGGCCACCCTCGACTGGGCGGTCGTGAACAAGGACCTTTTCAAGTGGAACATGAACTTCAACGCCACCCACTACCGCAACGTGATCACTTCCCTCCCGCAGAAGGAGATGAACGCGGGCGTGTTCAAGTGGCGCGAGGGCCAGAGCCGCTACGACTACTGGGGACCGGAATACGCCGGCGTGAACCCGGCCAACGGTAACGACCAGTTCTGGATGAACATCTTCGACACCGACGCCGAGGGCAAGACCGTGGTCGTGGACCGCGTCGTCACGGAGAGCACCTCCGACATCTCCGGCGACGAGCAGAAGAAGTACCTCGGCAGCTCCATCCCAGCGGTGTTCGGCGGCTTCACCAACACCTTCCAGATCGGCGGCGTGGACCTGTCCGTCATGCTCTACTACTCGATCGGCGGCCTGATGTACGACACCGACTATTCCCAGATGGCGGCCTACCGCCAGGGCTTCCAGCTCCATCCGGACCTCTTGAACGCCTGGACGCCGGACAACACGACGGCCACCGTCCCCAGAATCAACCGCAACACGGTGGACGTGTTCTCCACCAAGTACCTGTTCGACAACACCTTCCTCCGTCTGAGGAACGTGACGCTGGGCTACACCTTCCCGAAGCGCCTGATGAACCGGGTGGGCATCGACGTGCTCCGGCTCTACGTGCAGGGGGACAACCTCCTGACCTTCGGCAACGCGGCCAAGCGCGGCACCGATCCCGAGCAGAGCGTCTCCGGTACCACGGGCAACCGCTTCCCGACCACCAAGAACGTTTCCTTCGGCGTACAGATCACTTTATAGGAGGAACAAAGCATGAAAAAGATATTGACTTGGGCCCTTGCGGCCATCGCCGCCCTTTCTTTCGTCTCCTGCGAGGGTTTCCTGGAAACCAACCCCACGAGCTCCGTGGCCGACAACCAGGTGTTCACCTCCATCCAGGGCGCCAACGCTGCCCTGAACGGCTGCTACAACCTGCTGCATTTCAATGACGAGAACTACAACCGCGGCGACGTCTCCGGCTACATCAGCCAGATCTGCACCTTCGACACCACCGGCGAGGACATCATCGTCAACGGCGGCTGGTACGGCTACGACTACAACTACTGGGGCCACCAGAGAGGGGACATCTTCAAGACCTACACCCTCTGGAACTACTACTATGTGCTCATCAACAACCTGAACAGCGTGATCAAGTACACGCCCGAGATCGAAGGCGCCGCCGAGGCCGACGTGAACGCGGTCGTAGGCCAGGCGCTCGTGATGCGCGGCTGGTCCTACTTCATGCTGGCCCAGCTGTTCCAGCACACCTACCAGCTGTCCTCCCCGAAGGACATGCCGGGCGTCCCCATCTACACCGAGCCCACCACGGACGAGACCGAGGGCAAGCCCCGCGGCACCATCAACGACACCTACAAGCAGGTCCTGGACGACCTGACCGCGGCGGAGACGATGCTCTCCGGTTACAGCCGCCTGGCGAAGAACCATGTGGACCAGTCCGTGTGCCAGGGCATCCTCGCCCGCGTGTACCTCGTGATGCAGAACTGGGGCAAGGCGGCCGAATATGCGGCCAAGGCCCGCGCCTCCTATCCGCTCACGACCAACGACCAGTGGAACGCCGGCTTCAACGACATCACCACCCCGTCCTGGATGTGGGGCCTGATGCAGGACAAGGAGAACAAGCTCTACGGCAACGGCGACTACGGTCCCTTCGCCCTCTGGGCCAACTGGGTCACCCGCAACGGCGGCGACCTGTGGTCCTTCAACTGCTTCTTCCTCCCGGACGCCTTCGTGAACCTGTTCGAGGAAAGCGACATCCGTCGGCAGCAGATGTTCTTCCGCGCCGACCAGGGCAACGGCCTGTGGTGCTCGAAGAAGTTCTATGACAACCTGGACCTCACCGGTTCCTTCGTGTACATGCGCGCGGACGAGATGCTCCTCATCGAAGCCGAGGCCAAGGCCCGCGGCGGCGACCAGACGGGTGCGCTCGCCCTGCTGAACCAGCTGCAGTCCATGCGCGGAGAGACCCCGACCACCAAGACGGGCGACGCCCTTGTGGAGGACATCCTCCTGGAACGCCGCCGGGAACTCTACGGCGAGGGCTTCGGCTGGCTGGACATCGTCCGCAACTGCAAGCCGCTCGTGCGGGAAGGCAACCACGCCGATTACAGCGGCCATACGCCCATCCCGGCCAAGTCCTGGGCCTTCGTGTACCAGATCCCGCAGAGCGAGATCCTGAACAACCCGAACATCAACGGCGAGATCTGGCCCGCCGGTGACCAGAATCCCTTCGCCCAGTATTATGACAACAAAATCCTGGAGTAAGCCATGAGAACAAATCCGATACTCAAATGTGCGCTGGCCGTTGCGGCCGCCCTGCTGACGCTTGCCTCCTGCGTGGAGAAGGAAAGGGAGCTCGCTCCGCTTTCCGCTCCGGGAAGCATCGAATATGAAGCGGATTTCGGTTCGCTGACCCTCTACTGGACGCCGGTGGACAATGCCGGCCAGTACTTCTGGAAGGTGGAGAACGCCCTCGGTTACACCGTTTCCAAGGGAACGACCACCAATACCTCCGTGACGGTGGGCTCCCTGCAGCCGGCCACCACGTACACGGTCCGCGTCAAGGCGGTCCCGAGGGGCGTGGACGCGGAGACGTACGCGGCTTCCGACTTCTTCGTGAAAGAGGCCACGACCGCCGCTCCGAAGCAGTATGACTTCGAGTGGTCCTATCCCGCCACCATCTGGTGGTACTATGACACGGATGTCTATCGCGAGACGAAGGGAAAGACCACCTTCGGCTGGGACAAGACCCTGCAGGCCTACGTGATTCAGGCCTGGGCCGGTGTCATGGGCATGGACATCGTCTTCACCCTGTCCGACAGCGGCGAGTGGCTCATCAACTATGCCGAATCCACCGCCTATACGGGCGGTCCGGACGGCAACATGGCCGTGGGCCTGGCCCATGGTATCGGCGGAACCTCCGCCGCCAACTGCTGGTTCTACACCAACAATACCGGCAGTTCCCTGGAACTGAGTTCCTCCGGCGGCCGCGGCTATGCCTGGATGTTCAACCCGGACGGCAACTGGACGGGCTACTGCGTGGAGTTCGGCACCTACGAGCCGGATCCGCCGGCACCGTTCGTCCCGGTCGCCGACGCGGAGGAGTCCTGGACCAAGGACGCCACCGCTTATTTCGACGGTGAGGAGCTGGGCCCGGTGTCCATCGCGTTCGATGCGGCGACGGGGCAGTACACCATCGACAGCTGGTACGGCGTGGAAGGACACGGCATCGCCTTCACCCGCAACGCTGAAACCGGCCTCTGGCAGATGAATACCGAGGCTTCCACGGCCTACATCGACGGCCCTTACGAGGGTACCGGCCTGTATGAACTCTCCCACGGCAAGTACGGCAAGGGCATGGCTTCCACCCTCCTGCTCGATCCTTCCGACAGCGGCTACGAGGGTGATCCCGAAAACGGCGACATGTGGGCCTCCGTGACCGATCCTTCCGGCAAGAAGGGCTACTACGAAGTCCGCTGGGTGACCGACCTGTCTCCGTTCAAATGGGCCTGCGACATCTATGTCAACGGTGAAAAACTGGACGGTACGGGTGTCTTCTCCTATGACGGCCAGGGAACTTATACGCTCCAGTCCTGGTACGGTGTTCCCGGGTACGACCTGGTCTTCACGCTGGACGGCGGCTGGATCCTGGACCAGGAGAAATCCACGGCCCTGGTCCCCGGTTCCTACAACAGCGGTTACTGCCATCTTGCCCATGGCTTGGGCGGCACGGACAAAGACTACTGCGAGTTCTGGGAAGGCGGTGACGGCTATGGCTGGGTCGATGGAAACAGTTCCGCCGGCAATGCCGGATTCTGGCATGTCGACGGCAATGGCAAGTGGTATGAGTACCGTATCGAATGGAAGGAAGGCAGCTGGAGTGCCGATGCCGTCATCTCGGAATGGGGCGGCGAAGTGCCCGACTACACGGAACTGGGCACGGCGACGATTTCCTACGACATCAACTCCGGCCAGTACACCATCTCCAACTGGCTCGGCGCCGAGGGGTATTCCATCGTCTTCTCCCTCGTGGACGGTGCCTGGCTGCTGGACTGGGAGCATTCCAACGCTGCGCAGGGCGCTCCGGACGGCAACCAGGCCGTGAGTCTCCTGCACGGCCGTACCGACGGATCCCAGGCGAACTGCTGGTACTGGATGAACGGCAACTACAGCTGGTTCGAAGGCGGCCCCGCGGCCGGCAACACCGGCTGCTGGCTCCGCGACCACAACAACCTCTGGACGGAATACCGCATCACCTGGTAAACCCCTTACGGCATGTTCAATGACGGAGGTGTCCCTTGATTGGGGACACCTCCTGCATTTTAACCCGGTTTTTGTCGGAGATGTCCCCGTTTCAGGGACATCTCCGTCAGCCGGGGTTGCTCCTCCGCGAAAATCTTGTTAAATTTGCGTAATTATCGACAAAAAGCGTATGAAACGATTCTTTGCTATCCTGGCGGCACTGGGCCTCTCGCTCACCGCCTTTGCCGACGAAGGGATGTGGCTGCTGCCGCTCCTCCAGAAGATGAACGGGAAGGCCCTCAAGGAGGCCGGCTGCAAGCTCACCCCCGAACAGATTTACAGCATCAACCACTCCTCCCTGAAGGACAACATCGTCCACTTCGGCGGCGGCTGCACCGGCGAGATCATCTCCGCCGAAGGCCTCATCGTCACGAACCACCACTGCGGCTACAGCAACATCCAGGCGCTGTCCACGGACGAGCATAACTACCTGATGGACGGCTACTGGGCCATGACCCGCGCGGAGGAACTTCCCGCCAAGGGCCTCAGCGTCACCTTCCTGCAGTCCATGACGGACGTCACCGAGGTCCTGGAGAAAGCGGAGAGGAAGATCCGCAAGAAGGTCTCCGACGAAGCCCAGGTGGACTCCCTGATGAAGATCGAGCGGGACGCCCTCATCGACAAGGCCCTCAAGTCCGACAAGAACTGCCGCGCCCGCTTCACCACCTTCTACAACGACAACTACACCTACCTGATCGTCACGAAGACCTACACCGACATCCGCTTCGTGGGCGCTCCGCCGGCATCGGTGGGCAAGTTCGGCGGCGAGACCGACAACTGGATGTGGCCCCGCCACACCGGCGACTTCTCCATGTTCCGCGTGTATGCCGGTCCCGACAACGAGCCGGCCGACTACAGCCCGGAGAACCGCCCCTATAAGGCCAAGAACCACCTCAAGATCTCCCTCGCCGGGGTCGATGAAGGCGACTACACGATGATCATGGGCTACCCGGGCCGCACCCAGCGGTTCCAGACGGCCGCCCAGCTCGAGCAGATGATCGCCTCCCAGCGCATCGCCATCGACGCCCGCACCGTCCGCCAGGACATCATGTGGGAGGCCATGTGCGCCGACCCGTCCGTCCAGCTCAAGTACGCAAACAAGTACGCCGGCTCCGCCAACGGCTGGAAGAAATGGCAGGGCGAAGAGCTCGCCTTCAAGAACCTGGACATCATCGGCCGCGAACAGCGGAAAGAGCGTGACTTCATGGCCTGGGTGAACCAGAAGCCCGAGCGCGTGAAGGCGTACGGCGACGCCCTGGACAAGATCGCGAACTCCGTCAAGGCCTCCTCCGAGGCCGAGAACGCCGTCACCCTCATCTCCGAGGCGCCCTACCGGATCGAACTCGTGGGCCTGGCCGGGCGCCTGACGCAGGCCGTCTCCCGCCAGGGCCAGAACCCGGAGGTGCTGAACCAGATCAAGGGCGCCTACCGCGACTACGTCCCCGAACTGGACCGCAAGGAGGCCGTGGCCCTGCTCACCTTCTTCCGTGACCGGGCCGACCAGGAAGACTACCTGAAGAGCCTGGGCGTGGACTTCGACGATTTCGCCACCATGGACATCCCCGCCTATGTCGATTACCTCTTCGACGAGTCCGCCTTCACCTCCTATGACAAGGTGGCCGCCCTCGTGGAGGCCGGCGACTGGGACAAGGTCTGGGCCGATCCCGCCGTGCGCCTGTTCAACTCCATCATGACCGAGGTCATGGAGCGCTACCCGGCGATGCTCGGCGGCGCCGACGACGTCGAGGCCGGCAGCAAGGCCTTCACCAAGGGTCTCCTCGAATGGGAGAAAGGCAAGCCGTCCTATCCGGATGCGAACTCCACGATGCGCCTCACCTACGGCCATGTGCTGCCGTATTCCCCGAAGGACGCCGTCCTGTACA
This sequence comes from Bacteroidales bacterium, assembly GCA_017464245.1. Classification (GTDB taxonomy): domain Bacteria; phylum Bacteroidota; class Bacteroidia; order Bacteroidales; family UBA932; genus Cryptobacteroides. Next base: position 55,002 of record JAFUDV010000071.1, read on the forward strand.
AGCACTACTCCACCGTGAACGGCGTGCTGGAGAAGGAAAATCCGGACGATCCCGAATTCATCGTCCCCGCGAAGCTCAAGGAGCTCATCGAGGCGAAGGACTTCGGCCGTTACGCCGATCCCTCCGACGGCCTCGTGCACGCCTGCTTCCTGACGAACAACGACATCACCGGCGGCAACTCCGGCTCCCCTGTCCTCAACGCGAAGGGCGAACTCATCGGCCTTGCCTTCGACGGCAACTGGGAGTCCATGTCCTCCGACGTCATGTTCGAGCCGGACCTGCAGCGCTGCATCTGCGTGGACATCCGCTACGTGCTCTTCCTCGTGGAGAAGCTGGGCGGGGCCACGAACATCATCAATGAAATCGATTTTGCCAGATAAATGACTGAAAAAGAGGTATTCGGGTGGCTGACGGAAGTACAGCATCCCGGGAAGGATGACAAGGATATCGTATCCCTCGGCATGGTCGAGGAGGTCGTGGTGTCCGAAGGGAAGGTAACGGTGACGCTGTCGTTCGGAAAACGGCCCGATCCGCTGAAGAACTATCTCGTGGGCGCCGTGCGGGCCGCCATCTACCGGCAGGCCCCCGGCGACACCGAGGTGGAAGTGAAGACCGTCGTGAAGGAAGCCCCGAAACCCAGGAATCCGGCCCTGGACCTCAACCTGGACCAGGTCAATGAGGTTGGTCACATCATCGGCGTCGCCTCCGGAAAGGGCGGCGTGGGCAAGTCCACCGTCGCGGTGAACCTCGCGGTGGCCCTCGCCCGCCTGGGCTACCGGGTGGGCCTCGCGGATGCCGACGTCTATGGCCCCTCCGTGCCCATCATGACGGGGACGGAAGGTTTCGCCCCCGAGGCCGAGGGCGAAGAAGGGCACGAACTCTTCATCCCCATCGAGAAATACGGCGTCAGGTGGATGTCCATCGGATACTTCGCTCCGGCCGGGCAGGCCCTCATCTGGCGCGGTCCCATGGCCTGCAGCGCCCTCAAGCAGATGATCCTGCAGGTGAAGTGGGGCCCGCTGGACTACCTCCTCATCGACATGCCCCCGGGAACCGGCGACATCCATATCTCCCTCGTGGGGGACATCCCCATGGAAGGCGCCGTCATCGTCACGACCCCGCAGGACGTGGCCCTCGCGGACGTGGAGAAAGGCGTGAACATGTTCCGGAACCCGTCCGTGAACCGGCCCATCTTCGGCCTCGTGGAAAACATGGCCTGGTTCACCCCGGAAGCCCATCCGGACGAGAAGTACTACCTGTTCGGCAAGGACGGCGGCGCGGCGATGGCGGAGCATTTCGAGATTCCGCTCCTCGGCCAGATCCCCCTCGTCCAGGCCATCCGCGAAGCCGGTGACCAGGGCGAACCCGTCGCCCTCGGGACACGGCCGGATTCGCTGGCATTCCTGGAGCTGGCGGGAAAGCTCGTCAAAGCGGTGAATAAGGAATAGCCTCAGAACAGCGTCGGCTCCAGCTCCTTGACGTGGAAGGACTTCCGGTGCCAGGGGGTATAGCCGAACCTGCGGATGGCGTCGATGTGCTCCGGGGTGGGGTAGCCCATGTTGCGGTCCCAGCCGTACTGGGGGTATTCCTGCGCGAGTTTCCGCATGAATTCGTCCCGGCAGGTCTTCGCCAGGACGGATGCGGCGGCGATGGAGGCGAAGGTGGCGTCGCCATGGACCACCGTACGGTAGTCCTTGAACCCGTAGCGGCCGAAGGGGCGGAACTTGTTGCCGTCGATGAGGAGGAAATCCGGCGCCGGATCCAGCCGCAGGACGGCCCGCTGCATGCCCGTAACCGAGGCCCAGAGGATATTCAGCGTGTCGATTTCCCCGGCCTGCACGGCCTCCACGGCCCAGGCGACGGCTTCGGCTTCGATGACGGGCCGGAGCTCTTCCCGCGCCTTCTCGGTCATCTGCTTGGAATCGTTCAGGAGCGGGTGGTGGAAGTCCTCCGGCAGGATTACCGCCGCGGCGTACACCGGCCCGGCGAGGGGGCCGCGGCCCGCCTCGTCGCACCCGGCCTCGAGCCGTCCCGGCTCCAGGCAATTCCTGAGGTGGATTTCCTTCATGGCTTAAGATTCGAGCCAGATGTCCAACTTCCCTGAATCCAGATCGGATTTCATCTTTCGACTGATCGCCAGAAGTGTCGGGATACTGTCTTTTACGGTATTGAAGATACCTTCTTCATCGACCTCTCCGTAATCATGGGAAAGAAAATTCCGCATGCCGAAAACATGCTTCCAGGGGATTTCCGGATATGCCTTGAAGAACCCGGGCAGAGCGAGATTCCGGATCTTGACGAAGGATTCCGTCACATATTGCAGGCTCGTGCCGCAAGCTCGGAAAATGATGAGTCCATCCATCGAGGTTCCGAAATCGGACGGGACATTCACCCTTTCCGACATCCGGACGATCAGTTCCATCTCCTGGATGGCGGCACTGAGCAGGGCCTGGACCCGGGTTTTCTTATCCAACATATTCGACCTCCTTCTCCAGTTGTTTACGGAAGGAATGCGGCAATTTCGCGTTCAGGGAAACCAGGTCGATTTTCCGGCCGAGAACCTGTTTCAGGTCATCTGCAATCTCGGAATAGAGGATCAGGTTCGGCCGGGAGAGGGAAAGGCATACGTCGATGTCGCTGCCTGGCCCCTGTTCCTCCCGTACCATGCTTCCGAACAGCCCCATCCGTTCGATGCCCAGCCGCTTCCGGTTATTGGCGCAGTAGGCTCGCATGACATCCAGTACATGTTTTTTCTCAGAGGATGCCCATCGATCATGGAAGCTTACCTCCAAATCATATCCCAGCGCTTCCAGGACTCGTCCGTAAGTATCCGGACTGCCCAGCAGCCCGTGCTCCATCCGGGAGATCTGGGATTTCCCCATACCGGTCAGCAGGCCCAGCTGGGACTGGGTCATTTTCCTGGATTTCCGGAGTTCTTTCAGATGTAATTGCAGGGCGTCCATGGCGGCTTTTTCTGCAAAGATAGAAAAAGTTTAATAATTATGAAACTTTTCTGGCATAAACAGAATCCGCTTGTTTCGATGTCGGATTTCTTTCATGAGGCCCAAAGGTAGCCATTTTTATTGGATTTGCAGGAAAAATCGTTATCTTTGCGGACTACGCGCATAAAGCGCGGAAAACGCTGAAAAATTAGTAATCCAATATCATTGCAATGAAAAGCTACACTACTGACAAAATCCGCAACGTGGTCCTCATCGGTGCCGCCCGCTCCGGCAAGACCACGCTCTCCGAAGCCATGCTCTACGAGGGCAAAGTAATTGACCGCCGTGGCAGTGTCGAGGAGAAGAACACGGTTTCCGACAACACCGAGTTCGAACAGACCAATCAGAAGTCCATCAACGCCACTCCGCTCTATGCCGAGTTCGGCGGGTGCAAGATCAACTTCATCGACGCACCGGGTTCCGATGACTTCAGCGGCGGTGCCCTTTCCGCATTCAAGGTTGTCGAGAGCGCCATCCTCGTGATGAACGGCACGGCCGGCGTCGAGGTGGGCACGACCATCTTCTCCCGCTATGCCGACCAGTACGGCAAGCCCGTGGTCATCGCCGTGAACCAGCTGGACCATGACAAGGCCAACTGGGAAGGCGTCCGCCACGCCCTGAACGAGGAGTTCGGCAAGAAGGCTGTCCTGTGCCAGTTCCCGGTGAACCCGGGCCCGGGCCTGGAG
>JAFUDV010000072.1 GCA_017464245.1 Bacteroidales bacterium
AATGAATGCCAGGAAAGGAGTCAAGTAAAATGAAATAAAAATGACCCTGTCGGCCAGGACTTTATAGGGGTCAATCAAAAATAATTATCGGGGGTTAAGGCAACTTCGGCGCAGGGGGTCACACGCGCGCGGCTTTTCCACGGAGAAAGGGCATACAAAGTTTTCCCGAAAAGTGTTGTATTTACACTTTATAATACATATATTTGCAAAACACAAGAAGTGTACTTTTAACACTACTGATAACCATGCCACCGGAAGCCTATTACAGCATCCATCCCAAGTTCCATTCCGCCGTGGACTGCATTATCTTCGGCTTCGACGAAGGGGAACTGAGCCTGCTGCTGCTCCAGCGGAACTTCGAGCCCGCCAAGGGACAGTGGTCCCTGATGGGCGGTTTCGTGCAGGAGGGCGAAAGCCTGGACGACGCGGCCCGCCGCGTCGTGGAGGAACTCACCGGGCTGGACGACCTGTACATGCGCCAGGTCCATACCTACGGCGACCTCGGGCGCGACCCCGGCGAGCGGGTGCTGTCCACCGCCTACTACGCCCTCGTGGACATCAAGAAATACGACCGGCAACTCGTGAAGGCCCACAACGCCCACTGGGTCAAGCTCCCGGATACCCCCCACCTCATCTTCGACCATGACCGGATGGTGAAGGACGCCCTCCGCTTCATGCGCTACCAGGCCACGGTCAAGCCCGTGGGCATCAACCTCCTGCCGGAGGAATTCACCCTCACCCAGCTCCAGGCCCTCTACGAGGCCATCCTCGGCGAGCCCATCGACAAGCGGAACTTCCGCAAGCGGATCGCTGCGATGGACTACATCGAGAAGACCGGGGGCATCGACAAGACCCTGTCCCGGAAAGGGGCGGCCCTGTACCGCTTCAACCGCGACAAGTACGACGGCAATTTCAAAATCTAACCCATTAACATTATGTATTCCAAACTCTTGACCCTCGCAGCGGCTGCGGACCTGAACCGCATCACGCTCGCCTCCTGGGACTGGATCGTAATCGCCCTGTTCTTCGTGGCGATGATCTGGATCTGCTGGGATGTCGCCCGCAAGAAGAAGGAAACCTCCGGGGACTACTTCCTCAGCGGCCGCAGTGCCACCTGGATCGCCATCGGCGCATCCATCTTCGCCTCCAACATCGGCTCGGAACACCTCATCGGCCTCGCGGGCACCGGGGCCTCCGCCGGCATGGCCCAGGCCCACTGGGAAATCCAGGGCTGGATGATCCTTATCCTCGGCTGGGTGTTCGTCCCGTTCTATGAGCGCTCCATGGTGTACACCATGCCCGAGTTCCTCGAGAAGCGCTACAACAAGGAAAGCCGCGGCATCCTCACCTGGCTCTCCCTCGCCAGCTACGTCCTTACCAAGGTGTCCGTGACCGTCATGGCCGGCGGCCTCGCCCTGAACGCCCTCCTGGGCATCAATTTCTGGGTCGCCGCCCTCGCCCTGGTGATCATCACCGCCATCTACACCGTCATCGGCGGCATGGAATCCGTCCTGAAGACCTCCGTCCTGCAGACCCCGATCCTGCTCGTGGGTTCCCTCGTGATCCTGTACATGGGTCTCCGCGAACTGGGTGGCTGGAACACCATGATGGACATCTGCGGCGCCCAGCAGGTCAATGAATACGGCGACACCATGACCTCCCTCATGCGCGACGGCCGTGACTCAGAATTCCCTTGGTACGGCGCCCTGTTCGGCTCCGCCATCATCGGATTCTGGTACTGGTGCACCGACCAGTTCATCGTCCAGCGTGTCCTCTCCGGCAAGAACCAGAAGGAAGCCCGCCGCGGCACCATCTTCGGCGCCTACCTGAAGCTCCTCCCGGTGTTCCTGTTCCTCATCCCGGGCATGATCGCCTTCGCCCTCACCAAGACGCCGGATTCCGCCATCGGACAGCAGCTTTCCACCGCTCTCGGCCTACAGGCCGACGGTACCCTCTCCAACCCGGACATCGCCTTCCCGATGCTCGTCAACACCCTCCTGCCGGTGGGCCTCAAGGGCGTCGTGATCTGCGGTATCCTCGCCGCCCTCATGAGTTCCCTCGCCTCCCTGTACAACTCCTCCGCGATGCTGTACACCATCGACATCTACAAGCGCAAGCACCCCGAGACCAATGAGAAGAAGCTCGTCGCCATCGGCCGTGTCGCCACCGTCGTCGTGGTCGTCCTCGGCGTCCTGTGGATCTTCGTCATCCAGCGCATGGGCAAGAGTCTGTACAACTACATCCAGAGCGTCCAGAGCCTTCTCGCCCCGGCCATCGCCGCCGTGTTCCTCCTGGGCATCAGCTGGAAGAAGACCTCCCCGAAGGCCGGTATGTGGACCCTCATCGTGGGTCTGGTCCTGGGCTTCACCCGCCTCATCACGATGATCATCAATCCCGAGGCCCACAACGTCTTCACCTACATCTTCAACGAAATGAACGTCTATGCGTTCTGCGTCTGGATGTTCCTGTTCTGCATCGCCCTCGCGATCGTCGTCACCCTGTGCACGAAGAAGCCCGCTCCGGAGCAGGTCCAGGGCCTGTGCTTCGGCACGGCCACGCCTGAACAGAAGGCCGAAACCCGCGCCTCCTGGAACAAGTGGGACATCGTCCACACCGTCATCATCCTGGCCTTCACCGTGGCCTTCTACATCTATTTCTGGTAGTCGGTTATGCTGGAAGCACTGAAAGAAAAAGTCTGCAAGGCCAACCTGGACCTCGTGAAGCACGGGCTCGTGCTCTTCACCTGGGGCAACGTCTCCGCCATCGACCGGGAGACCGGCCTGGTGGTCATCAAGCCGTCCGGGGTTTCCTATGACAACATGAAACCCGAGGACATGGTGGTCGTGGACCTGGAAGGGAAAGTCGTGGAGGGTCATTACCGGCCCTCCTCCGACACTCCCACCCATGTGGTCCTGTACAAGGCCTTCCCGAACATCGGCGGCGTGGTACATACCCACTCCACCTATGCCACAGCCTGGGCCCAGTCCGGCCGCGACATCCCGAACATCGGCACCACCCATGCCGATTACTTCCATGACGACATCCCCTGCACCCGCGACATGAAGAAAGCCGAGGTCTTCGGGGAATACGAGAAGGAGACCGGCAACGTCATCGTGGAGCGCTTCCAGGGGATGAATCCCGACGATACGCCCGCGGTCCTCGTGAAGAACCACGGCCCCTTCGCCTGGGGCACCGATGCCGACAACGCCGTCCACAACGCGGTCGTCCTCGAGGAAGTCGCCAAGATGGGCTTCATCGCCTCGACCCTGCACCTCAATACGCTCGACCTCGTCGAGCATGTCCCCTCGATGAACAAGCACCTCATCGAAAAGCATTACAGCCGCAAGCACGGTCCGAACGCCTACTACGGCCAGGAAAAGAAATAACCACAAAAACACAAGACACTGCATTATGGCATACGAAAATTGCGAATTATGGTGGGTCACCGGAGCACAGCTCCTGTACGGTGGCGACGCGGTCGTCCAGGTGGACGGCCACAGCAAGGAAATGGTCGCGGGCCTCAACGCCTCCGGCAACATTCCCGTCAAGATTGTTTACAAAGGCACGGCCAACTCCAGCAAGGAAGTGGAAGAGGTGATGAATGCAGCCAACAACGCTCCCGCCTGCGTGGGCGTGATCACCTGGATGCACACCTTCTCCCCGGCGAAAATGTGGATCAAGGGCCTGCAGGACCTGAAAAAGCCGCTGCTCCACTTCCACACCCAGTACAACGCCGAGATTCCGTGGAAAGAGATCGACATGGACTTCATGAATCTGAACCAGAGCGCCCACGGCGACATTGAGTTCGGTCATATCTGCGCCCGCATGCGGGTTCCCCGCAAGGTGGTCGTGGGGTACTGGAAAGACCCTGAGGCCCAGCGCCGCATCGCCATCTGGGCCCGGGTGAGCGCCGCCCTCGCCGATGCCCGGAACGTCCGCTGCCTGATGTTCGGCATGAACATGAACAACGTGGCCGTCACCGACGGTGACCGCGTGGAGTTCGAGCAGCGCCTCGGATACCACGTGGACTACTGCCCCGTGTCCAACCTGATGGATTACTGGAAGAAGGTCACCCCCGAAGAGACCGAGGCCCTGGTGGAAGAGTACAAGAAGCGCTATACGGTCAAGATCGACGAGACCGGTCCCGAAGTGTACTGGGAGAAAGTGCGCAACGCCGCCCGTGCGGAGATCGCCCTGCGCCGCATCCTCGCCGACAAGGGCGCCACGGCCTTCACCACGAACTTTGACGACCTGGGTGATGCCGACATCAACGCTCCGGACTTCGTCGGTTTCGACCAGATTCCCGGCCTGGCCTGCCAGCGCCTGATGGAAGAGGGCTATGGCTTCGGTGCGGAAGGCGACTGGAAGACCGCCTGCCTGCAGCGCACGCTCTGGGTGATGTCCCAGGGCCTGCCGGGCGGCTGTTCCTTCCTGGAGGACTACACCCTGAACTTTGCCGAAAGCGGCAGCTCCTGCCTGCAGAGCCACATGCTGGAGGTGTGCCCCATGATCGCCAGCGACCGTCCCAAGCTGGAAGTCCACTTCCTGGGCATCGGCATCCGCAAGCAGCCCACCGCCCGCCTGGTGTTCACGTCCAAGACCGGCCCCGGTTCCAAGGCCACGATCGTGGACCTGGGCAACCGCTTCCGCGTGATCGTCCAGGATGTCGACTGCATCGAGCCGCAGCCCATGCCCAAGCTCCCCGTCGCGTCGGCCCTGTGGATCCCGCGTCCGAGCTTCGAAATCGGCGCCTGCGCCTGGATCCTGGCCGGCGGCACCCACCATTCGGCCTTCAGCTATGACATCACGGCCGAATACTGGGGCGATTTCGCCGAATTCACCGGCGTGGAATTCCTGCACATCGGAAAGGATACCACCATCCACAAGTTCAAACGCGAACTGCGCATGAACGAGGTGTACTACCTGCTGAACAAAGCCCTCAAGTAGCATGGACGCCAAATCCGTAATTACCGAGGGTAGGGCCGTGCTCGGCATCGAGTTCGGCTCCACCCGCATCAAGGCGGTGCTCATCGACCCTGAGCACAAGCCCATCGCACAGGGCAGCCACGAGTGGGAGAACCAGCTCCTGGACGGCCTCTGGACCTATAGCCTGGAAGCCATCTGGGGCGGCCTGCAGGACTGCTACGCTTCGCTCCGGGCCGACGTGAAGGCCCGCTACGACGTGGAGATCGAGCAGCTCGCCGCCATCGGCATCAGCGCCATGATGCATGGCTACATGCCCTTCGACGCGGAGGGCACCCTGCTTGTCCCCTTCCGCACCTGGAGAAACACCAACACCGGCCCCGCCGCCGCGGAACTCTCCAAGCTGTTCGTCTATAACATCCCGCTCCGCTGGAGCATCTCCCACCTGTACCAGGCGATCCTGAACGGCGAGGAGCACGTGCCCCAGATCGCCTACTTCACCACCCTCGCCGGCTACATCCATTGGAAGCTGACCGGTGAGAAGGTCCTGGGCGTGGGCGACGCCTCCGGCATGCTGCCCATCGACCCGACCACCGGCAACTACCGCGCCGACATGGTGGAGAAGTTCGAGAAGCTCGTCGCGCCGAAGGGCTATCCCTGGAAGCTCCGGGACATCCTGCCCAAGGTGCTCCAGGCCGGCGAGGCAGCCGGACGGCTCACCGAGGCCGGCGCCAAGCGGCTGGACATCTCCGGCCACCTCAAGGCCGGGGTTCCGCTGTGCCCGCCGGAAGGCGACGCCGGCACCGGCATGGTCGCGACCAACGCCGTGCGCCCCCGCACCGGCAACGTTTCCGCCGGTACCTCCTCTTTCTCGATGATTGTCGTGGAGAAGGAGTTGTCCCAGCCCAACGAGATGATCGACATGGTCACCACGCCCGACGGGAACCTCGTCGCAATGGTCCATTGCAACAACTGCACGTCCGAACTCAACGCCTGGGTGAAGATGATCCGGGAGTACCAGATGCTGCTGGGGCCTGTCGATGACAAGTACGACATCTACCGCACCCTGTTCACGCACGCCCTGCAGGGCGATCCCGACTGCGGCGGCCTCGTGGCCTACAACTACGTCTCCGGCGAGCCGGTCACCGGCTTCGCGGAAGGACGCCCGCTGTTCGTGCGCAGCGCCTCGGACAAGTTCTCCCTCGCGAACTTCATGCGCGCCCAGATCTACGGTGCCATTGCGGTGCTGAAGATCGGCAATGACGTCCTGTTCAACCAGGAGCACGTGAAAGTGGACCGCATCACCGGCCACGGCGGCCTGTTCAAGACTCCGGTCGTAGGACAGCGCTTCCTCGCCGCCGCCCTGAACTCCCCCATCTCCGTCATGGAGACCGCGGGCGAAGGCGGCGCCTGGGGCATCGCCCTCCTGGGTTCCTACATGGTGAACGGCGGCGCCCTCACCCTGCCCGATTTCCTGGACAAGGTCGTCTTCGCCGGCAACACCGGCACCCGGATCGACCCGGACCCGGCCGACGTCGCCGGCTTCGAGGCCTACCTCGAGAACTACAAGGCCGCCCTCCCCGTGGAGGCCGCCGCCGTGCAGTACAAGAAGTAGCTGACTGCCAGCGCTATAACGTTGAGAGGTGCACCTCAAGGTGCACCTCTTTTCGCTCATATCGCTGATTAGCAGTGCTTTAACATCAGAGAGGTGCACTACACGGTGCACCTCTTTCCATTCATTTCGCTAACTATCAACGTCTTAACGCAAAAGAGGTGCACCCTATGGTGCACCTCTTCGTCGTCATGGCCGACTCGACCGGCCATCTCTTACAGTTCCCAGGCGAGGGCGGAGGCGCCGAGGATGGCGGCGTCGGACTCCTTGAGCTGGGAGAAGACGAGCTTCACCTTGCCGCGCCAGAGCGGGATGACGTTCTCGTCCATGGCCTTGCGGATGGGCTCCTCGAGGAACTCGCGGGCACGGGCCAGGCCGCCGAACAGCACGATGGCCTCCGGGGCGGAGAACTCGATGAAGTCCGCAAACTTCTCGCCGAGGATACGGCCGGTGTAGTCGAACACGCGGAGGGCGAGTTTGTCGCCTTCCTTCGCCGCCTCATAGACGTTCTTGGACTTGATCTTGTCCAGGGAACGGAGGAGGGACGGTTCGTCGCTCATGTCCAGCCACTCGCGGGCGGTGCGGGCGACGCCGGTCGCGGAGGCGTAGGTCTCCAGGCAGCCTTCCTTGCCGCAGTTGCAGCGGCGGCCGTTGTGGCGGACGGCGCAGGTGTGGCCCAGTTCGCCGGCAAAGCCGTCGTGGCCGTACACCACTTCCCCGTTGATCACGATACCGGAGCCGACACCGGTTCCGAGGGTGATCATGATGAAGTTCTTCATGCCGCGGGCGGCGCCGTAGGTCATCTCACCCATGGCAGCGGCGTTCGCGTCGTTGGTGAGGGAGACGGGGATGCCGTTCATCTGCTCCTGGAGCATCTTGGCGAAGGGGATGTTGCCCCCCTTGGCCCACACGAGGTTCACGGCGTTCTCCACGACACCCGTGTAGAAGTTGCCGTTCGGGATGCCCACGCCGATGCCGCGGATGCAGCCCTCGGCATTGGCCTCGGTGATGATGCGCTGCAGGGCCTCCGCCAGGGCGGCGACGAACTGTTCCGCGCTCTCCGTGTTCTCAGAGCTGATGACAGTCTGGGCGACGATGTTGCCGCGGGCGTCCACGACGCCGCATTTGGCGGTCTGGCCGCCTACGTCGATACCGATTACTAAGTCTTGTGCCATATTCGATTAGTCTACAGGAATGTCCTTGTTCACGTTCTTGGAGCCGGCCACGGCGTAGTAGAGCAGGTAGGCCAGCATCGCGACGACGAGCCAGTAGCTGTTCATGTAGCCCACGCCCTTGGCGAGATACTCCTGGATGAGCGGCATGATGCCACCGCCGACCACGAGCATCATGAAGATGCCGGAAGCGGACTCGGTGTACTTGCCGAGGCCCTCGACGGCGAGGTTGAAGATGGCGCCCCACATGACGGAAGTGCAGAGACCGCAGAGCACGAGGAACAGGCAGCTCAGCGGGACGCGGAACATCGCGAAGCCGTCGGCGGCGCTGTAGCCGGGCATGTTGACGGTGACCGTCTTCGGGGTGAAGATGGCGGCAAGGACGAGGACGATGGCGACGGCGCTCACGGCGGTCATCTGGGCACGGGTGGAAACCTTGCCGGAGATGAGGGTGGAAGAGAAACGGCCCACCATCATGAGCAGCCAGTACACGGCCGCGATGGCACCGCCGATGGCGGCACCGTTCAGGGCGATGCCGGCGCCCTTTTCGGTCGCGTCGGACAGGAAGAAGTTCACCTGGGCCGGGATGCCGATCTCGATGCCCACATACATGAAGATCGCGACGGCGCCGAGAACGAAATGACGGAAATTCCAGGCGCTGTGTTCATAGACGGTGGTCTTGCGCTCCTGCGCCGGCTCCGGGATCTTCACCAGGGAGATGATGACGAAGGCGATCGCGAACACGGCCATGGCGATGAACAGCAGCGGAGCCACGTCGGACATCGCGGTCTTGTCGGTGACGGTGCCGATGAGCACACCCACCAGCAGCGGGGTCAGGGTGCCGGTCAGGGAGTTCAGGGTGCCGCCGATCTGGATGTACTGGTTGCCCTTGTTGCCGCCGCCGCCGAGGAGGTTCAGCATCGGGTTCACGACGGTGTTGAGCATGCACACGCAGAAGCCGCAGACGAAGGCGCCGAGCAGGTACACGTAGATGGCGCTGCCGCCCAGGAAGGAACGGCTGGAGAGCCACTGGATGACGATGCCCACGAAGCCGGTCGCCAGGGCGATGAGGGTGGTCTTCTTGTAGCCCACCTTGAGGAGCATCTTGCCGGCCGGAATGCCCATGAACAGGTAGGCGGCGAAGTTCATCATGTTGCCCATCATGCCGGCCCAGCTGTACTGGCCCTTCCAGATGTTGCCGAACGGGGCCGCCATGTTGGTCACGAAGGAGATCATCGCGAAGATGAAGCACATCGTGATGATGGCCACCAGATTGGTGTTTTTCTTGGTTTCAGTCATGTCGTTAATTTGTTTATTTGGTAAAAATTTTTGCTGTCAACCCCAAAAATCTCTCAAATATAGAAAAAAATTCCCAACTTTGTATAAACTGATGCCAACACAAAAGAACCCACATATGAAAAAGATTCTCATTTCCCTCGGCGCAGCCCTCGCCATCCTCGGCTGCAGCCCCAAGGAGCAGGTGGTCCTCACCGCCTCCGGCCTGAACCCCGCCGACTTCGTGAACCAATACAACGGCGCCGCCACGGCCCTCTACACCCTCACGAACGAAAGCGGCATGGAAGTGTGCATCACCAACTTCGGCGGCCGCATCGTCTCCATCCTGGTCCCGGACAAGGACGGCAGGATGCAGGACGTCGTCCTGGGCTTCGACAAGGTCTCCGACTACTTCCCGGAGAACAACCAGTCGGACTTCGGCGCCTCCATCGGCCGGTACGCGAACCGCATCAACCAGGGCAGGATCACCCTGGACGGTGTGGAGTACCAGCTTCCGCAGAACAACTTCGGGCACTGCCTCCACGGCGGTCCCACCGGCTGGCAGTACCAGGTGTACGAGTGCGTCGAGGCCGACGCCTCCCACGTGAAGCTCCTTCGCGTCTCCCCCGACGGTGACAACAACTTCCCGGGCGAAGTGAAGGCCTATGTGACCTACACCCTCACCGCGGACAACAGGATCGACATCGCCTACGAGGCCACGACCACGGCCCCGACCGTCATCAACATGACGAACCACTCCTACTTCAACCTCGCCGGCGATCCGGCCGGACACAGCATCGTGGACGACCTCCTCTATGTGAACGCCGCGAACTACACCCCGGTGGACGACACCTACATGACCACGGGTGAGATCGTTCCGGTGGCCGGCACTCCTTTTGACTTCACCACGGCCCATCTGATCAGCGACGGCATCACCGCCGACAACGAGCAGATCCGCAACGGAAACGGCTACGACCACAACTGGGTCCTGGACACCGCGGGCGACGTCACGAAGGTCGCCGCCGAGCTGTACAGCCCGGTCTCCGGCATCGACCTGAAGGTCTATACCGACGAACCCGGCATCCAGGTGTACGCCGGCAACTTCCTGGACGGCACCGTCACCGGCAAGAAGGGCGTCGTCTACCAGCAGCGCCACGCCATCTGCCTGGAGACCCAGCACTATCCGGACTCCCCGAACAAGGCGGATTGGCCGTCGGTGGTCCTCCGCCCGGGCGAGACCTACCGCAGCCGCTGCATCTTCGCTTTCAGCGTGAAGGACTAGTTACTCGATCGCCTGAACGGCCTCTTCGAAAAGCTCGCGGTCTCCGCGGGCTTTGTTTTTGATCTTCGCCCGGTAGTTATAGACCGTGTTCGCGGAATAATGGAGCAGGGAGGCGATCCTGGAGGACTCCGTGATGCCCAGCTTGATCAGGGCGAAGACGCGGAGCTCCGGGGTGAGGATGTCGTCGCCCTTGGGGACGACCTGCTCGCCGTCGGAGAGGAGGGCGTTGAACTCTTCCACGAAGTCGGGATAGAGGTTGATGAAAGTCTTGTCGAACATCTCGTTGAACTCCCGGATGTCCTCCTCGATGGGCGGAAGGGCCTCGATTTCCTCGATGAGGTACTTGTCATTGCCGCGGCGGATGTACTTGAGCACGTGGTTCTTGTACTGCCGGGTGGTGGAGATGTTCTCCGAGAGGCTCTGCAGGAACAGGGCGATGTACTCCTGCCGGACCTTGTTGGACTCGTGCAGCTCGCCGTTCAGGGCCTGGAGCCGCTCGTTCACGTCCTGGAGCGTCTGGTTGCGGCGCTCCACGCGGGCCTTCTCCTCCTCCAGGGCCTTCCGCGTGCGGACGAGGACCCTTTGGCGGCGGGACAGGTAGTAGAGCAGGGCGGCCAGGGCCAGCAGGAGCAGGCCGGCGACGGCCATGAGCCCCCGCATCCGGCGGTTGTTCCGGGCCGCTTCGGCCGCGTAAGCCTGCTCGAGGGAGGGGAAGAACTGGGCGATCTGCCAGGGGCGGAGCTTGCCGCCGAAGAACAGGGCGTCGGGCATCCCGTGGTCCGCCACGTACTTGAAGGCCCGTTCGATGTCGCCTCTCTGGAACAGCCTTTCGGCCAGGTCGTTGAGGGAGGCGTAGTCCTTGTTCGCACACAGGACGTCGGCGATGGCGGACCGGGCCAGCCAGGCGATCTCCTCGTCGGGATCCTCCTGGTAGGTGGACACGAAGAACGCCGCGCGGGCGTACTGGCGCGAGTTCGGCTCGGTCACTTCCAGGGCTTTCAGGGCGTATTCGAGGGCCTTGCCCCGCTCCCGGTCGGATTCCGCCTGCGCCCGGTGCTGGTCGTACCATTCATAGGTGCCCTCCTCCAGGTACGGCATCAGGGAAATCCGGTACATGTCCCGTTTCTGCCAGTACTGGGCATTGTTGGAGGAATAGGCCGTCAGTTCGCCGTACAGGTAGTTGGAGGAATCGTAGAACAGGTACTCGAGTCCGGCCGGGATCTCCTCCAGGCGATAGGGGGAGAGGAGGTCCAGCGCATCCGAGTGGTAGCCCGCAAGGGCGTACTCCCGCGCGAGGAGGAAGTCCGTCTCCGCCTGCCGGTAGGCGTCCCCGAGCTGCCGGGCGATCTGCCGGTTGCGGGTGAGCTGGACGACGGTGGAGTCCAGGCTGTACGCCCCGAACTCCGAGGCGAGCTTCTTCCGGATCTCGTATTCCTGCTCAGGCGTGTTCTTCCCCTGCAGCATCTGGCGGAGCACGTCCGTCCGCTGCAGGAAATAGCCTTCGTAGGTGGAGGCGTTCTCCAGGGCGGCATCCAGCTCCCGCAGGAGCTGCTGCGTGGGCTCCTTCGCTGAAAGTATGGTCGACAGGCCCAGCAACAGGGCGATGGTCAATAGTTTCCGTGTCATAGCATACAAAGATACGAAAAACCCGTGGAATGGAAATGCCTGGTTGCCATCCAATTACAAAAAGTGCTTTAGGCAAAAAAACCTAAAGCACTTCATGTATTCAATTGACAGAGAGTTGTTTACGATTAACGGCTACAGTTTCTCGAAGGTGATCTTCTCCTTGCCGGCGGTGATGGCGTTGCCGTCGATGGTGCAGCCGGTGAAGTCCACGGTCATGCGGTAGGTGGCGCCTTCGTCGAGGGTGCCGACGAGGTTCATGTTGCCGTCGCCGCCCTGGCTCATGTGCTCGGCGGCGTTACCGTCGATGGTGATTTCCTTGGAGCTCTCACCGCCCCAGCCGTCCTGGAAGAAGAACTTGAAGTTGGCGTAGTCGATCCGCCAGCGGCCGCCCACGGTGTCGTCCGTCTCGGCCACGGCCTTGCCGGTCATCTGGAAGACGCCGTCGGAGACCTGCGCGAGCTGGTAGCCACCGGCACCCGGCCAGCCCACCTGGGAGGTCATCTTCACGCCGGCGATGCCCCAACCCTGCACGTACAGGCCGCCCTCGGCGAGGTTCGCCCGGGCGCCGGCGCCGTTCACGCGGTACGCACGGCCCACCTTGCTCCCCTTGTCCAGGGTCACGACGTAGTCGCCGTCCACGGCGTTCCACTTGCCGCCGGCCACGAAGTCCGGATCAAACCACCAGGAAGCGAGGTCGTCGATGCCCTTCACGGAGAGGGCGTCGCCCTTCTTCAAGGACACCTTGCCGGCGTACTCGTTGGCGCTCAGCATCTCGAGCTCGACCCCGTTCACGGAAATCTTGTCGGACTCGATCTCCTGCTGGCCCGTCTTCTCGACCTTGAGCACGGCCGCGGAAACGCCGCCGGTCAGGTCCAGTGTGAAGCGGTAGATGCCGCCCATCTCGATGGACTGTCCCTCCAGGAGGTGGATGTTGCCGTCGGACTCGCCCGCATAGACGAGGTCGCCCAGGACGGAAGCATAGGAACCGCCGCCGAACTCGCCGCCCCAGCCCTTCTGGTGGAACAGCTTGACATTCAGGTTGTCACCGGTCTTGAGCGAGGTGCCGCCCACGAAGGTGATCTGGTGGATACCCGGCTCCACCTCGGCGAGGCAGAGGCCCAGGCCCGTATTCCAGGATGCGGAGAAGATGCCCGGCTTGCCGTAACCGTCGCCGATCAGCCACACGGCGCCGCCGTTGTCGAGCGTTGCGTACGCATCGGCGGAAACCATCTTCTCCACGAGGAAGAACTGGTTGCCCATCTGGATGGTGACCTTGTACAGGCCGTCCACCGCGTTGAACTTGAAGTCCTCGGTGAACCAGTCCGGATCCAGGGTGAAGTCGTCGAAACCGGGCGCATAGCCCTCGATGACCATGTCGTCGCCCTTGTGCAGGTTCACGACCGCGGCGTAGTTCTCCTTGTCGATCATCACGGCCTCGACGCCGTTCACGGTCAGTTTCACGAACGGAGCGGCCTCCCAGGTCTGGGTGTTGAAGGAAATCGTGTAGTTGCCCGCAACACCGTTGGAGAACGGAATGGGCGTAGCGGCACCGAGATCGACGCCCGTGGCACCGTAGCCGAAGGAGAACTTGCGGCCGGCGGCGTCGAAGGGAGCCGTCTCGATGAACGCATCCACGGAGGCGTCGAAGTCGCCGGTCACCGCATAGGTGAACTCGCCGGTCTTCTCCATCCGGTACTCGCCGCCCGTGACGGGCTTGAGCAGGAGGTATTCGAAGTCCGGGCGGGAAACCCGCACGTCCTTCTCCTCGGTCGTGACGCCGAACTGGATGTTCTGCGAGGTGAATACGGCCGTGGCGACGCCGTCGGGAATGTCCTTGTAGAACGGGACGAGGAGACGCCCCTCGTAGGTGCCGTTCGCCTTGGTACGGATCGTGGTGTCCGCCACGACCGTATCGTCGAACTTGAGCTGGACCTTGAGCGTGGACAGGGCAATTTCGTCCTGCAGGCCCACGGAGAAGGTGAAATCGGAGCCCATCAGGGCGGCCGCATCGCAGGTGATCGTCTGCGCCGGACCCTTGTCCGTCGTCAGGAACTCAGGCTCCTTCTGCTGGCAGGCCATGAGCGCAAGGCCCGCCAAAGTCATATAAAGATACTTTTTCATACTGTCAGTCTTTCCAGGTTGCGGATACAACGGCCTGTGCAGGCACGGTGATGGAAACGGAATGCGCGTCCGTCGCGAACACGAACTGCTGCTCCGAGGAGCTCTCGTTCAGGAACAGGACGCCGTAGGACCGGTCCGGATTGCGGAAGGCCAGGTAGGTCACGCCGTTCGCGGTGTGTCCCTTGGTGCCGATGCGCACCGCGCCGGGCTTCACGGCCACGGAGGCGTGCACGATGTCATACCAGTGGGACTTCCGGTCCACGGACGCGTAGGAATAGGACGTGTGATTCACGGAAACGGCCCCGTAGCAGGTGCTGCATCCGCCCGGACGGAAGGGCTTGCCCTCGTCGTCCAGCATGAGGTTCCACAGCGTCACGCCCTTGCCGTAGCGGCGGAGCGTACCCAGCATGATCTCGCGGAAATCTTCCTGGAACTGGGCGCCGAAGCCCTTCCCGTAGTTCCAGGTGCCGATGGACGCCTCCGTGAACCAGATTCCCTTGTCCGGGGCGCTGGCGTGGATGTTGTCCAGCTCGGAGACGTTTCCGCCATAGTTATGCCAGGCCGATCCGGCCGCATACTTCGCCGCGTCGGCATCGGCATAGATGTTCAGCGGATAGTTCCGCTGGCCGGCCGCATTGTCATAGTTGTAGTTGTGGTCGAACAGCATGATCTGCGTCTTCAGGCCCGCCTTTTCGAAGGCCGGGCCCACGACCTTCAGGAAGTCGCGCTGGTCCTCCCAGGGCATGTACAGGGACATCGAGTTGCCGTGGTTCAGGGGCTCGTTCTGGAGCGTGACGCCCAGCACCTTGTACCCCCGCCTGCCCATCTCCTGCACCCACTTCACGAAATAGTCGGCATAGCCGGCGTAGTACTTCGGATTCAGGCGGCCGGAGGTCCAGCTGTTGAAGGCGTTGCCATTGCCGGCGACGTCCATCTTCATCCAGCGCGGGCAGCTCCACGGGGACCCGATGATCTGCACGTCGGGATTGATCCGGTAGATCTCGTCCAGGACCGGGAACAGGTACCGGTTCTCGCTGTCATGGACGGCGAAGTTCGCCATCCCTTCCTTGTCGCACCAGGTGTACTCGTCCATGGAGAAGTCCGAGCCGCCGATGCACACGCGGATGAGGGAAGAGCCGGCGCCCTCGGTGGGGCTGAACAGTTCCTTCAGGAGCTTCGTCCGGTCTTCCGCACTCATTTTCAGAAGGTTGTAGCAGGAGGCCTGCGTCACGGCGAGGCCAAATCCGTCCACCGTCTGGAAGGTCTCATCCGTGAAACGGACCACATTCGGGGACATCGTGGAGGGCTTGCCGAAGGCGACGCCCGTCCGGGCGAAATCCCGGGACTTGTCGAAGGTCGTCGTCCACAGCGTCGCGTCGAAGACCTCAGGTCCGGGCTCCGGCGTCGGTTCGGGCTGCGGCTTCACCGGGTCCTCCTTGCCCCCGCAGGCGCAGGAGCACAGGGCGAACAGGGCGACGACCGTATAGAGGGAAAACTTCTTCATATCAATAACCGGCATTCTGGGACATGTTCGGGTTGGCGTCGAGGGCCGTGGTCGGGACCGGCAGGAAAAGACGGGTCTCGGTCAGGGGCTTGCGCTGCTGCCAGTAGGAATCCTTCGCGTTCATGCTGTCATGCACGGCATAGATGCGGTCGTGACGGGCGAGGTCGAAGAAGCGGAAGCCTTCGAAGGCAAGCTCCAGGCGACGCTCCTTGAGGATTGCGTCGATGGCGGCGTCCTGGGAGGCCGGAACGGCGATACCGGCGAGGTGGGCGCGGGTGCGCACCCGGTTCACGTACTCCGTGGCACCGGCAAGGTCGCCCGTGCAGGCGAGGGCCTCGGCGTGCAGGAGGTAGATCTCCGCGAGGCGCATCACCAGGATGGAGGAGATGTTCGTCGGCATCTTGTGCATGAAGGCATAGCGCTCGGACGGATAGTAGTTGCTCCAGCCGCAGGAATCCCAGACGATGGACGCCTCGTAGCGGACGGTGTCACCCTCCTTCTCGAAGGCCTCGATGAGGTCCCTGGACGGGGTGGTCCACTTGGCCCAGGAGTAGCTGTCGTTCGGGCTGTAGGCGTTCCGGTGGTACATCATGTACACCCAGTTGCCGCTGGCCTTGTTGGTCCACTGGACCTCGAAGATGGACTCCGGGGAGTTGCGGTAGGCGTCGTCGTCGGTGTAGCTCCACAGGTTGCCGTACTCGGGCTCCAGGGAGAAGCCCATGCCCTCGAGCTCGGTGCAGTACTGGATGACCTTGTTCCAGTCGCGGATCGGCTTCTCCGCATAGATGCGGGCGAGAAGGCCGATGGCGAAGGCGTCGGACATCAGCATCTTGTTGTCGGGGTTCACCTTGGGGGCGTACTGGGTGGCCCAGGTGAGATCCTCCACGAGCTGTGCATACACGTCGTCCATGGGAACGCGGTCCGGATAGTAGAGGGGATAGACCTCCTCCACGTTCTCCACGGTGATGGTCGGGGGAATCTCGAGCACCATCGGGGCGTCGCCCCAGAGCTGGGTCAGGCGGAAGAAGCAGAACGCTCTCCAGATGAGGGCCTCGGCCTTCCACTGGTCGCGCTCGGCCGTGGACATGGAGCTGTCTTCGGCCTGGATGCGGTCCACGTTGCAGATGATCTGGTTCGCGTTGGAAACCTGGGTCTGGTACCAGTTCCAGTCACGGGTGATGTTCTTGTTGGAGCCGTCCTGCTTGTTGGCCTCGAGGGCCATGATCTCGGCGGTGTTGGTGCCGCAGTAGGCGTTGTCGGCACGGGTCTCGGAATAGACGAGCCAGTCTTCGAGGCCCATCTCCTGGATATCCTTTACCCAGCTGTTGTACAGGGAGTTGCGAAGGGCCTCCATGTCGGAGCGCTTCGTGTACTGGGAGGCGGTCTCGTCATCGTCGCCGGACGTTTCCACGTTCCCCTTGTTGAAGGAGGTCGGGGAATACAGGTCCAGGTCGCAGGCCGTCAGGGCAAAAATGGCGCAGAGGGCCAGGATGGTATTGATCTTTTTCATTTCCTGCAGGGTTTAGAAATCGACGTTCACGCCGAAGATGGCGGTCTTCACGTTCGGATAGGTGCCGTAGTCGATGCCCATGTTGGTGGCGCTGGAGTACTGGCTCATCTCCGGGTCGTAACCCGAATACCGGGTGAAGGTGAAGAAGTTGGACAGGGTCACGTAAGGCTGGACCTTCGCGATGCCGATCTTGCGGAGGAAGCTTCCCCGGAAGTCATAGGACAGGGTGATGTTCTTGACCTTCAGGTAGGAGCCGTCCTCGATCCAGTAGTCGGACGGCTTCGCGTTCCAGGTCTCGCCGGCCTTGGGGATGTCGGTGACCTGGCCCGGGATCCGCCAGCGGCGGACGGCGCTGTGCAGCTGGTTCGCACCGTTCTGCATGCCGATCATGTCCACCTTGGACACGTTGAAGATGTCGTTGCCGTAGGAACCGGTGAGGAGGATGCTCAGGTTGAAGCCGTACAGGCGGAAGTTGTTGGTCATGCCGCCGATGAACTTCGGGTTGGCGTTGCCGATGTACTGCTTGTCCGCGTCGGTGATGTCGCCGTCGCCGTTCAGGTCCTCATAGACGAGCAGGCCCGTCTCCGGGTCTACGCCGCCCACGACCTTGTAGCCCCAGAACTTGGAGAGGGACTCGCCCGGGGTCATCCGGACGATGTTCTCGCCGATACGCTCGGGATTCACGTAGTAGTACACCTGCTGGAGCTGGAGGCTCTCGAGCTTGTTGCGGTTCAGGGAGAGGTTGAAGTCGGTGCTCCATTCGAAGTCCTTCCGGGCGATGTTCACCGTGTTCAGGGCGAACTCGACACCCCAGTTCGACATCGCACCCTCATTGCGGAAGATGCTCGGGTTCGGGGCCGGGAGGGAGACGGACATCAGCAGGCCGTCGGTCTTCTTGTAGTAGGCGTCCACGGCGAGGGTGATGCGGCTGCCCAGCAGGCTCGCGTCGATACCCACGTTCGTCTGGGTGGTGGTCTCCCAGGTCAGGTACTTGTTGCCGAAGTTGGACTTGCCGCCGATGGACGGGGTCGCATAGGCGTATTCCTCGTTCGTCCAGTCATAGTAGGTGGTGCCGTAGGTCTGGACCCAGGCGTAGTCGCCCAGGCCGGACTGGTTGCCCTGCTGGCCCCAGCCCGCGCGGAGCTTGAGGTCGTTGAGCCAGGACAGGTCCTTCAGGAAATCCTCGCCGGTGAGGCGCCAGGCGGCGGAAGCGGACGGGAAGTAACCCCACTTGTGGCCCGGAGCCAACTTGGAGGAACCGTCCGCACGGAAGTTCACCGTGAGGTAGTACTTGCTGTCGTAGTTGTACGCGGCACGGCCCAGGTAGGACATGATGGCCCACTGGGACCAGCCGGTGCTCTGACCGCGGAGGCCGCCCTTGTTGCCGCCGCCCAGGCCCCAGATCTTGTCGTAGTACTCGGGGTTGAAGTTGCTGCGGGAACCGCTGAGCTGCTGCCAGTCGGAAGTGGTGGCGGAGGTGCCGGCCATGAGGTCCAGGTTGTGCTTGCCGCCGAAGGTGTCCTTATAGGAAAGGATGTTGTCGAAGATCATGCGGCGGTCGTCGCTGCGGGTGTCCGTCGCCTCGCCGTGCTGGGTGCGGCCGTACTGGGTCTGGACCGGGTCCAGGTAGGACCAGCTGTGGACCCAGCGGCGGTCCATGGACACCGTGCTCTTGAAGTTCAGCTTCCTGGAGAAGTTGATCTGCGCATAGCCGGTGAGGATGGCGCGGTCGGTGGTGTCGAAGTTGTTCTCGCTGCGGGCCATGTTCTCGGCAGGGGTGGTGTAGCCGCCCAGGCCGTAGAAGCTGTCGTAGTACTGGTTCGGGTTCTCCGGATCCCACACGGGCGCATAGGTCGGGGAGTTGATCACGGACAGGACCACGCCGGCGCGGTTCGCGCCCGTACCGGAGATGATGCCGTTGTTCTTGTAGTTGGAGTAGGCGACGTTGGCACCCACGGTGAGCCACTTGTACATGTCCACGTCGAAGCTCGCGCGGACGTTGTAGCGGCGGGCGTAGGCCACCTTGATGATACCTTCCTCGTCGGAGTAGCCGCCGCCGATGTAGTAGCGGAACTTCTCGCCGCCGCCGGACACGCCCAGCTGGTAGTTCTGGGTGATGCCGGTCCTGTAGGTGTAGTCGAACCAGTCGGTCTCGTCCTTGAGCCCGGCGGGGACGTTGATGTTGAACTCCTTTGCATATTCGCGGTACTCGTCCACGTTCAGCACCTCGTAGGAACGGGTCACGTTGGACACGCCCACATAGGAGGTGAAGTTCACCTTCGGGGCCTGGTCGCGGCCGCCCTGCTTGGTGGTGATGAGGACGACGCCGTTCGCGGCGCGGGAGCCGTAGATGGCGGCGGAGGAGGCGTCCTTGAGGATCTGCATCGTCTCGATGTCGTTCGGGGAGAGGTACGCGATGGCGTAGGAACCCTCACCCACGGGAACGCCGTCCACGACGTAGAGCGGGTCATTGGAGGAGGCGATGGAGCTGTTGCCGCGCACGCGGACCGTCATGCCGGAACCCGGAAGGCCGGAGGTCTGCTGGACCTGGACGCCGGCCACCTTGCCCTGGATGAGGCCGGAAGCCTCGGAAACGGGCCGCAGGGCGGCGTCTTCGGTGGAGACGATGGACACGGCCGTGGTGAGGTCCTTCTTGCGGACGGAACCGTAGCCGATGGCGACGACGGCATCCAGCGCGAGGGCTTCCTCCTGGATGGTCACGTCCACGACGGCGCGGCTGCCCACGGTTTCGGTGACGGTGCCGTAGCCCAGCGCGTCAAAGACGAGGACGGCCTGGGGACCGGACACCGTAATGGAATAGCGGCCGTCCGCACCGGTCACGGTGCCGTTCTGGGTACCCTGCTCCAGGACCGTAATGCCGATCGCCGGATAGCCGGATCCGTCCGTCACCGTACCCGTAACGGCCTTCCTCTGCGCAAACGCGGTCACGCCGAGGAGCATCATTACGAAAACAATGAATTTTTTCATAAAGGTTTTGGATTGGTTTGTCTATGTGGCGCCGGCAGGGTCTGCCGGACGATGCAAAATTAAGGAGGAACCCTGTCCGGTATTCCACTTTTCCACCGAAAGTGGACGAAAAGAAGCCCCTTGCGAGGGCTTCTTCACTGGCTTTCAATTACTTATTATTTAAGCCACGGGGCTTAAAAAGTGGATTCCGGCAGGGTGGAAGTGGACCGGACTCCTTTCCGTTTGAGTACGAAATTCTCCACGTACACCGCCGCGCAGGCCAGGATATAGTACACGATTCCCTGGATGCACAGGGCCCGCAGCTGGGGCGCGATAACATCCAGCCGGGCACCCGCCGTATTCAGGTTGATGAATCCCTGGCAGCCGAAGGTGGACGGGAACAGGTAGGAGAAGCCCTTCCAGAAAGCCGGGAAGGCTGTCGTCGGCCAGCTGAAACCCGTCAGGAACACGCACACCGGCGACATGAACAGGAACAGCAGGAAGGCCGATTCCCGCCGCGTCACGAGCGTCGTCCAGGTCATGGAGAAGAACACGCACACGGTGACGAACAGGGCGAGCAGGACGAGGATGTCCCAAAAACTGCCCCGCTGCGGGAAGCCGAACATCGCCGGCACGATGCAGCACACATAGATGCCGATGATCATGAACAGCAGCCAGTACACGCCGCCGCGGCCGAGCACCACCCGGCCCACTCCCCTTCCCGTCAGCGAATCCGGCAGGGAGGCGAAGCTGCGGTTTTCCTCGCGCATCGTTCCCACGGACATGCTCATCCCGTAGAACATCACCTGCTGGATGATGAGCATGAGGATGGCCGATATCAGGAAGATGCTGTAGGAGAACGCCCGGTTGTAGGGGTTGACGTCCTCGTAGCGGACCGTGTTCACCGACGCGTCCGCCTCCTGGTCCGTGAGCCCGTCCAGGGACAGGCGCTCCACCTTGATCCGGTTGATCT
The DNA here is from genome assembly GCA_017464245.1 of Bacteroidales bacterium. Classification (GTDB taxonomy): domain Bacteria; phylum Bacteroidota; class Bacteroidia; order Bacteroidales; family UBA932; genus Cryptobacteroides. The sequence continues at coordinate 20,966 of JAFUDV010000072.1, forward strand.
CGTGGAGCATCACGAACTCGGAGCCCATCAGCAGGTTCTTGTAGTAGAGGAAGCTGCTCATGTCGGCATAGATGCTGAAGGTCGCCGTCTCCTTCGCAGCCAGGCGGTCGCCGAAGTCGGACGGGAAATACACGATCCCGTTGACCTTCCGCTGCTGTAGGAGGGCTTTCGCCTCCTCCATGTCCGTACACCGCCACGCGATGCCGATCTCCCGCGTCGCATCCATCTCCCGGATCAGGCGCCGGCTGTCGCTGCAGGCAGCGTCATCCACCACGGCGATGGGCGTATCCTCCAGGATACCGTTCTTATAGACGAAATTATACAGGATCGGGTACAGGAAGCCCGCCACGACGAAGATGATCATCACGCCCCCGTCATGCAGCACGTGCCGCAGCTCCAGGTTGAAGATCCGGATGGCATCCCCCAGCCAGCGCCCGAAGTAAGTCTCTTTAATTCCTTTCATAATCCAGATAGGTATAGGCCCTGCCCAGGCGTCCCAGCACCAGGAACGGCAGGAAACAGAACAGCAGGAGGGTCAGCACCTCCGGATACCACGCTCCGAAGCCGCTTCCGAAGATGCCCACCTGCACGTACAGTTCGTAATAGTGGCGCAGCGGATACATCATCGTCAGCCCGCGGAGACCGGCCGGCATCGCTTCCACCGGCAGGGTGAAACCGGTCAGGGACAGGCCCAGCACGCTGTACAGGGCGCCGATGGAGAGGGCGAACCGGCACACCGGCACGAAGCCGATGATGAGCACCGCCACGGACTCGGAGGCCACCACCAGCAGGAAACAGGCCAGCAGCATCTGCCAAAGGCTCCCCGCCAGCGGGAAGTGCATCCATTTGTACAGGACCACCTCCACGGTCCAGCCAATCAGGGTGAACAGGACCGTATAGAGGGCCATTTTCCCGCTGACCGCCGCATAGACGTCATGGTCCACGCTGTCCAGCAGGTGCCGGCTGGTCCCGTACTTGAGTTCCGCGCCCAGCGAATAGATCAGGACGATGATCACCACCATCTGCAGCATGCCCGGGATCATCATGTTGGCCAGGTACGCCCCGTAGTTCATCGTGGGGTTGCCGATCTGGTGCACGTCGATATCCACCGGACGGAGCAGCCCTCCGATCTCGCTCTCGGGAACGCCCTTCATCCGGAGCACCTCCCGCTGGACGGCGCCCGAGGTGAGGTTCACCATGGTCAGGATGTCCTTCCAGGCCAGGGAACCGCCCAGGAAATACAGGCCGTTGATGTAGAAGCTGAACGTCGGCTGCCGCTGGGACAGGATGTCCCGGTCGAATCCTTCCGGAATCAGGCAGATGCTGGTCACCCGTCCGCCCTGCAGGTCGGCCTGCGCCTCGGCGAAGGAGCCGTAATGGACCACCTTGCCCAGCTGCGTCGCGTCCAGCTGCCGGCAGAAGTTCCGGGAGGTGGAAGTGCCGTCCAGGTCCACTACGGCAATGGGCAGGTCCGACGGCACCCCATCCTGCAGGAATGTCAGGTAGAAGACCGTACAGAACGCCATCACGGCCACGGAGCCCAGAAGATAGATGGGCCGGCGGGCCCAGATCCGGATCTCCCGGCGGATGACCCTGTCTATTTTCTCGAAGAATGTCATTTCACGACCAGGACTGTCATACCGGGACGGAGTCCCTTCACGTTCTCCACGGGGACGGCACGCACCTCGAAGGTCTTGGCGTCGTACTGGTCCGTCTCCTTGGTGGCCTTCCAGGTGGCGTAGGATTCACGGACGGCCATGTAATCGACCCGGACCTTCAGGGTCCGTCCGTCCAGGGCGGGCACCTTCACCGTCAGTTCATCTCCGGTCTGCATTCCGTGCAGTTCGTCTTCCCGGACGTTGAACGTGAACCAGATGTCGGACAGGTCGGTCACGGTCGCCACCGGAGAGCCCTGGCCCACCAGCTCTCCCTGATGGGGATACACGCTGGAGACGACGCCGTCCGCCGGGGAGACCAGGTACAGTTCCTGGAGATAGGAATCCACTTCCTGGATGGCGCCGTCGGCCTGATGGACCAGGGCGGCGGCCGCTGCCCGGTCTTCCGCCCGGGCCCCGTCCAGGGCCAGGTCGTACTGGCTCTTCGCGGCCTTCGCCTGCGCGACGGCAGCGTCGTACTTCGCCTTGGTCTCGTCATATTTCTGCGCGGAGATCACTTTCTGGTCATAGAGCGTCTGCACGCGTTCGAAGGACTTTTTCATCACGTCCTCCTGCACCAGCGCCTGCTGCCACAGTTCGTAGGCACCGGCAATCTGCTCCTTGCGGGCGCCGTTGCGGGCCTTGGTGCTCTGCGCCTGGGCGGCGCTGCGCGCGGCCTGCGCCTGCGCAAGTTTCGCCCGCACCTGCGGCGAATCGATGAAAGCGACCGTGTCGCCCTTGTGGACTTCCTGCCCTTCCCGGCAGTACAGCTGCGTCACATGGCCGGGGACCATGCAGGAAATGCGGTATTCCGTCGCCTCGGCTTCGCCCTGGATCACATGCGGGCGGGGTTTGCTCACCAGATAGCCCACCAGGGCGATCGCGAGGACGATGCCCACCAGGGCCGCCACTCCGATCAGGAGATTGTAGTTTTTCTTTGCCATTGTGTATTTCTGTTTATTGTATTTCACTGTTTCCTTCGGCCTTACGGAGATTCGCGGCCGCCATCTGGAGTTCGGTGGAGGCGTCCAGGTAGTCGCTGTGGGCGGAAAGCCAGGCGGTCTGGGCGCTCAGGACGGTGTTCGTGGAAATCACGCCCGCCTCGAAGCCGACGGTGGCGGTGCGGAGATTCTCCTCCGCGCTCGCGAGGTTGGATTCCGCCATGGACAGTTTCTCCAGGGCCTCGTCCCAGGACTTCCGCTCGCGGGTGACCTGGAGCTCGATCATTTCCTTCGCATCCTCAAGCCGGTCGCGGTAGAGCGAGGCTTCCGCCTTCGCCTTGCGGTAGCGGTTCACATTCTCCAGTCCATGGAAAATGGGCACGTTCACCATCACCCCCGCATTGAGCATGCCCCCGTTCCAGGTGTTCTGGAAACCGTTGAAGGTGTTCGGGTTGGAGACGATCCAGTTCGCCGTCAGGGCCACCTTGGGCATCAGGTCCGCACGGACGACCTTGGCCTTCGCGTCATAGACCCGCGAGGCAAGGTCCAGGCTGCGGGTTTCGGGCCGGTCGGCATAGATGTCGTCCAGGGACTTGTCCATGCCGCGCTCCGGAAGCGGAACGATGTCCAGGTCCTCGTCGGCGAGGACGATCTCGCTGTCCAGGGGGAGGCCGATCCGCTGGCACAGCAGCATCTTCGAGAGCGTGAGCCCGTTGGAGGCCTTGGTGCGCAGCATCTCGGCCTCGCCCACCTTCACCTTGATCTGGAGGGCGTCGGATTCGGTCATGACACCGGCCGCGACGGAGGCATCCACATCGGCCTGGAGGGCGTGCAGAAGGTCGGCATAGGCCTCGGCGAGGCGCTTCTTGCCGGCGATGGACACGATCTGCCAGTAGGCCTGGTCCACGTCCAGCAGGATCTGTGCGCACTCCAGGTCGTACTTGGATTTCGCAAGGTCCTCCGCCAGGGCGGCCATCTTGTTGGAATAGACGATCTTGCCGCCCACGAACACCGGCTGCTGCACCGTCACGGCGCCTACCCAGATGTTGTGCAGGTCCGGATGGAGGGCCTTGTCGATGTCCGCACCGATGGCGTTCACCGGCTCCGCGATGTTCGGAAGTGTCACCTGCACAAGGGCGGAGGGATCCGTTTTCTGCAGCATGCCCAGGACGGTCTGCCACATGGGGCTGGACATATACTCCTGCGCAAGGGCGGGATTGGTCTGGATGGCCGTCATGAGCTGGGTCATCGCCTGGGTCATGGTCTGCCCCATCGCATCGGTCAGCTGCTGGCCGACGGAGGCCGCCGCGCCCTCGAGCTGCGCCTGCATCAGCGACCCGGCGTTGGTCAGCAGGGCCGACTGCGCATCGCTGACGAGGGCGATGTCCCGGTTGTTATACATGTACGCGCCCGTGGCGCTCACATTCGGGAAAAAGTTGGCAAGGGCGATCTTGCGGTCATATCCGGCCATTTCGATCCGCGTACGGGCCTGGTCCAGGTCCTTGCTGGTCCGGACGGCCCTGTCCCGGCAGTCGTCCAAGGTCAGGCGCTGCGGCTGGGCCCAGACCGAAAGCACAGGCACGAAGAGCGCGAAGAGAAGGGATGCTTTTTTCATTATTGTACCTTTTGACATTTTGTCATGCATTTTCAATTCATCGAATGAGGATGCAAAGTTATTGCCAATAATCTCCATTATAAATCTCTATTCACCGTTAAAATTGTCATTTTGGTCGAATAATACGAATATTTGCAAATAATCAACGAAAAATGCTATCTTTGCAAAAAAGCGAAAAAGATACCACTAATGAACGAAAATCCCCAGACCATCGACCTCCAGCGGATCAAGTCGCTGGCTCCCGTCATCGAAGAAATGAGCATCGGCGACGACTTCGTCATCGGTGAAGTGAGCGGGAAACGCGTGGAAAAGAGCGAAGCCATCCTCCGGATGCTCCAGTACCCCGTCCGGTTCGACGGCTTCATCATCTTCTACCTGAAAAAGGGGCATTTCACCGTGGACGTGAACCTCAATTCCTACGAGGTGCACGAGAAATCCCTGATGATCCATGTGCCCGGGAACATCGTGAAAGTGTCCCATTACAACGAAGAACACATCGGTGACATGGAACTGATCTTCGTCCTGATCTCCAAGGAATTCATGCAAGGTATCCGGTTCGATTTCCTGAAAATGTTCCAGGACAGCATGCACCTGCTGGATAATCCCTGTGTGACGCTGAATGATTTTGAGCTGTCCCTGGCCAACGACTACTTCAGCCTCGCGCAGAAAGTCGTGGCCGCCCCGCTGGCCAACAAAAAGGAGATCATCGGTTCCCTGCTCACTTCCCTCACCTACCTGTCCACAGACGTATGGGCGCAACAGGCGGACGAAGCCCGCAAGAAAAGCGAAACCGAGCGCAACGCCCGGCTCAACCAGGTCTTCGAGCAGTTCATCGCCCTGGTGAGCGAATACCACTGCACGGAGCGCGGCATGGCCTTCTATGCCGACAGGCTGTGCCTCACGCCCAAGTACCTGTCCAAGCTCATCAAGCAGGCTTCCGGAAAATCCGCACCCGACTGGATTGACGACTTCGTGATCCTGGAAGCCAAGAACTTGCTGAAGTACACCAACTTGGCCATCAAGGAGATCGTTTACAAGCTCCACTTCCCCAACCAGTCCGTCTTCTACAAGTTCTTCAAGTCCCACACGGGCATGACGCCTACGGAGTACCGGAAAAAGTAAAAACTTTTAGATTCTAACTAAAAATTTTTAATTGATTAAAATCTGTTAAAAAACTTGCACAGATTGATAAAAGATAATAACTTTGCATCCGGACATCGACTTCCATTGATGTCTATTTGTTAAGTTCGTTTTATATACCGGCCGGGTCTCTTGGGGAGGAGACCCGGCCAATTCTTTTATCCGAGAAAAAATCTAGAATCTGAACGCGATACCGGCAAGACCGTAAGGAAGCTGCGGTGAATAGCATCCTTCCAGGACTACGCCGAAGGAATCGCTGAGATTCAGGCGGAGACCGCCGAAGCCACCGTAGCAGAAAGCCAGCTGGCTCTTGTCCGAATCAAAACGCTGTGCGGCGATGCCCGCAAGACCGCCGAAATGCATCTCGACGACCCGACCCAGATTCCATCCCATCATGACGCGCGGAGCGACCGAAAGATCTGTCTTCCGCGTATCCAAGGTAGAGACTCCGCCATGCCGGAAATTACCGCCGAACTGAAGTCCGCCGTACAGATGGCCCGAGCCCAAATCGGCCATCGCGATGTTCCCGGAAAGGAGGACACCGAATCCGGGGCCATAACCGCCCTGGACCGTGACAAGTTTGGTCCCAGGTTTGTCCGGTTCACTGGCGAAACCATTGAAAGAAGCGGAGAAAGCGGCCGCAAAGGCCAGCAGAATTACGACGGTACGTTTCATCGGTCCAAAGTTTTAACACTCAAGTACACAAAGATAAGAAAAGAATTTAAAAAAAGGGCCGGTCCCCGAAGGAACCGGCCCGATTTGCATGGAGTTCGCTAGGAATTAGTCGCCATAACCCTTGATGGTGACATTGTAGACGAACTTGATCTGCTCCTGCCAAGGATTCTCAAGCTTCACGACCACCGGGATGGTGATGACGCCGTGGAACTGGACCTCGGAGGTGTAGTCGTAGACAACGTACGGAACGCCCTGGACATCCTCGATGGTGAGGAGCTTCTTGAGCTCGGACGGGATACCGGTGGTGTCATAGACGAAGTCCGTGGTGATGTGGTAAGCGTCGTTGGAGGCGACACCCTCGACATAACCGTTGCCACCCTTGGTATAGGTACCGGCCTCGGAATCCCACTCGGTCACGTTACCGATGACCCACTCACCGTTCTTGATCACATCGTAAGAAACACCGTTCGGACGGATATCCTTCAGATACATGCCCTTGAACAGAGGCTCACGATAGACCTTGTTCTCGTCGAGGACGATCGTGTAACCCTCAGCGACAGGAGCCTGGAACGGAGTCCAGCGGACCATGGCGTAGGTGCTGTAGTCGAGCACTTCCTCAGGGAACTTGACAGCAGCCTTCGGGAACTCGAAGCGGGTAGCGACCGGGAAGTCGTAGTCACCGGAGGTGAGCGTCAGCTGACCGAGGGACGGGATGAACTTCTTCTCGTTGGTCCTGTAGTAGAAGACGGTGTTGTCAACCCACAGGCTCTCATAGAGGAGGAATTCAGGATCGATCTGGTCAACCTTCGGGAGTTCCTTCTCGCCCTGGGTCTCATCGGTGTAGATGAACTTGACATTCAGGCCGAGTTCCTCGAGCTTGGCATCGTCGATGATCTCATCCTTCTCGTCAACGACGTTGAACGCAAGCTCAGCGAGGTTGATGTAGGAGACATCGTAGTCGGCAAGGGCGTGGCGGAAGCTCTCACGGAGCTGAGCCTCATCCTCGGTGGTGCCTTCCTCAGCAACAGAGGTGAAGTAAGAAGGATTGACCTGGGTCCACCAGATGACGGAACCGTCGTTGTCGGCGAAGTTGCGCTGCTGGATGAGGCCTTCGACTTCCTTGTCCTTGTTGAAGGTGTAATAGCGGAGGTGCAGGAAGTTGTAATCCGGAACCTTGTAGTTGAAGATGAACTGGAACTCGACTTCCTCACCGATGTAGGTGGTGATGTTGCGGGTCACGGTGTTACCGAGCCAGAGGTTCGGATCCTCAGCGGAACGCTCGCCACTGCTGAAGATGTCGCCGGCGAGGACGCTGGAAGTGAAGGACTTCAGGGTCCAGGCATAGACGTCGGTTTCCTCGGCGTTGCGGATGTCGATATAACCCTTGGCGGTGCCGGCATCGGCAGCAGCCTTGAGCTTGCCCTCGAGCTCGCTCACGTTGAAGTCGTCCTGATCGGCGTCATACTCGAAGTCGACGTTGTCCTGGACATTGATGACCTCATTCTCGTCGAAGGCCTTGAAGATCGGGCCATAGAGCGGATCGCTGGTCCAGTGATAGTAACCGTCATAGTACTCCTCACCGTTGACGATGAAGGTGTGCTCGATCGGGCCGATGACGACCTTCTCACGGTTACGGTCGAAGGTGGTCAGGGTACCGTTCACGGTGATGGTGGCAGCCTCGAGCTCATAGACGGCGGTGATGGTGTAAACCTTATCCCACTCGAAGTTGGAGAAGTCGGCCAGAAGTTTGCCATCCTCAGTGATGGTGACGTTCTCGATAACGAGATCCTCGACGGTGACTTCCTCACCGGTTTCCTCGTCAACATAGGTAACGGTCAGGGAAGCAGGCTCCAGACCGGCGAAATCGTTGATCGTAAGGTCAAGATTCTTCTCGATGTAATCCGCATCTTCCTCGTCGACATTCACGTCAAGCGCAATACGGCTGTAGATGGTCGGCTCCTCGCCAGTCTTGTAGAAGAGGTTGTGGTCCACGACAGCGTCGTTCTCCCAGGTCCAGACAATCTTCGCATCGACATCCACCTCGCCAAGGGCCTTGGTGATGGTGACATCGCCCCAGCCGTCGAAGGTACCGAGGACGGAAGTGAAGTTGTAGGTACCGGTGATGACATTGCCGATCGCGAGCTTGCGCTCAGCGGCGGACTTTTCAGGATTCATCTCAATCTCCGCATAGACCTTGTCGGTCTCGACGAAGTTCTCCTCGTCAACCTCTTCGGCAGTGCCCTTATCATAGGTGAAGCCGGCGAAAGCAGTCTCGAACTCAGGAAGGACAAGGCCATAGATCGAAGCGGCATCCTCGAGGGTCATCGGCTCGCTGCCATCAACCTTCACGGCAGGAACGGCACCGTCAAGGATCACACGGTAACCCTTCGGATCCTGGGAAGCCTTCTCACCGACCGGATTCTCACGCAGGGAGCTGTAAGGGAGTTCCTGGTGCTCTTCCATCGCGGGGATGAGCTTGGTGTGACCGTCTTTCTCGTCAACGATGGGCTCGCCGTTCTCGTCAAGCTCCGGCTTGTACGGTTCCGGAAGGATCTCAGCAGTCGTCGTGACAGGATAGAGGACACTGTAGGTGCTGGAAACCTCATTCTGGAAGAGCACATAGTCATCCATGTAGAGACCGTCCTCGTTAGAGTAAAGCATCCAGTTGTCATGATCGGGAACATAAACGGTCAGGCTGGTGGCATAAGCCTTGCGCAGCATGAATTCCTTCAGCTCGTCAGCCTTCCAGACACCGATCGTGTAAGCGCCGTCATCGACACCCCAGAGGTAGTCCTCATCCATATACCCGGAAGCCCAGGTGGCGGCGGAGCACCACCAGCCTTCGCTGTCGAAAATATCCATCTCATAGCTCGGCTTGTTGGCGTTGGCCACAAACTCAGGGCTGGCGATGCCGTACGGATAGACAAGGAAGGTGATTTCACCAGACACATCGTCAGCCTCGGTGACGCCGCAGATGAGGATTTCGGGAGTCTTTTCAGTCTCAGTCGCGTCGGCACGGGTTTCAAGAGGCTTCGTGTCAAAGAAGACGGCGGGATACTCATAGTCGTAGTATTCCTTGAGGAGCTGGGCGAAAGGCTTATCAAGACCGGTAGGAAGCACGTAGTCGCTTTCATAATCAAGCTCATGCTCGTCGAAGCCGATCAGACCGTTGACATAGTAGGCAAGCCAGGAGGCATACTCGGTCGGAGTGACCTTGTAGGTGACTTCGGTAGGCTGGCCGATGTACAGGCCGACTTCTTTCGTCTGGCCGTCCTCGCTCTTGACCGTCTGGGTCATCACGGAGACGTTCATGTTCACCTTGAGGTCGTCGTGCGTCGGGACGAAGACAACGCTCTGGATGCGCTGGAGAGCGGACATCAGGCCATCGTAGAGGTCAATGATGTAGTTCAGGAGTTCACCCCTGAGGGCAGCGATCTGCTCGTCGGTGTAGGCGATGGCATCCTCGAGAGCCTTCGCGGCGGCGGCGTCGATGTAACCCTGGAGGTCACCCTCGGCGAACTCGAGTTCATCAACGATGTCGTCCACTTTCTGAACGTACTCCTCAGCAGTCTTCTCGAGAACATCGAGACGGCCGGTGCCTTCCGCATTGGTGATAGCATCCAACTGATCCTGGAGCTTCTTGGCCTTCGCGTCAATGTACTGCTTTACAGTCTGATCGCCCCAATCGCCGGCGAGAAGGTCCTCGCAAGCCTTGATACGGCCACTGAGTACATCCTTGACTTCCTGGAGCTCTTCCTTGGTAGCAGCAATCTTCTTGAATTCCTCGAAGGTGGTGGTGAGCACGTAGTCGTCGAACTTCGCAATGATCTCATCAACCTTCTTGTTGAACTCCTCCTTGTCAAGCTTGGTCGCGGCGAGTTCGTCGATGGCGTCCTGCATGAGACCGATCGTCTTAGCGGTAGCCTTCTTATAGTCCTCGAAAGTGCTGGCATCGAGCTTCTTTTTCTGGAGGTCCTTGATCTGCTGGTTGATGGCGGGGATGGTCTCCTCGTTGATCTTCTTCACAGCAGCCTCAAGAGCAGCCTCGGCAGTTTTCGCACGCTCGATCTCACCGTTGATGGCGGCGGTCAGGTCGGATTCGACCTTCTGGAGCTCAGTCTTGTCGGCCTTGTTGGCCTCGAGGTTGTTGTACTTCGTGGTCAGGTCCTGGATCTGATTCTTGAAGTTCTCGTCAGCAGTTTCCAGATTCTGGATCTTGCCGTTGATCTCGCCGATCTTCCCGTTCAGAGCGGACTCCAGCGTAGAGATGGTGGACTTGAGAGCCTCGATGTCAGCCTTGTGGTCGGCAGCGGTCTCAAGAGTGGAGATGGTAGCGTTGAGGGCGTCCACCTGAGCTTTCAGGTCGGCAGCCGTCTTCGCAGCCAGGTCATCCACTTTCTTGTCAACCTTCTGGATGTCGACTTCGTAGTCGGTACATCCAGCAGCGAGCAGTGCGGCTCCGGCGAGGAGCAGCGCTGCAAGTTTGGTGAATTTGACTTTCATAAAGTTGGTATAGAATTAAAGATTGATTGTATCCTTACTCGATGGTGCTGATGACGACGCGGTTGAGGTCGTTCTCGGCGAACGGCTGGACGCGGTCGCCGTTGGCGACGACGGAAACGATACGGCCCTCGGCGATGCCACGCTCCAGGAGGAACGCCTTGACGGCGGCGGCACGCTGCTCGGAGAGCTTCTGGTTGATGCGCTTGTTACCGGTGCCCTTGTCGGCGTGGCCGGCGATGGCGACCTTCACATCCGGGTTGGCCTTGAGCCAGTCGATGTAGCGGACGAGCTTGGCGGCCTCCTCGTCGGAGATGACAGCGGAGTTGATCGTGAAGAAGGTGTTCACCTGACGCATTTCGGCGGCAAGCTTCTCGGCGGCAGCCTTTTCGGCGGCGAGCTTGTCAGCGGCGGCCTTCTCGGCGGCAGCCTTCTCGGCGGCAGCCTTCTCGGCGGCGAGCTTCGCGGCACGCTCGGCATCCTGCTGGGCCTTCAGGGCGGCAGCGGCAGCCTCGGCGGCGGCGACGTCAGCGAGATACTTGGCGCTCGGACGGGTGGTCTTGCCCAGATTGATCTTCAGGCCGGCGAGGGCGTTGAACTGATAATCCGGATGACCGACCTTCTTGGAGTTGAACTTGTCGGAGAGCATGTTGGCATTGCACTCGAGGACCAGGGCGACAGCGTCGGAGAGACGGAAGTTCGCGCCGATACCGGCACGGCCCACGGGAGAGATCATGCTCTTGTCCCACCAGTTCTCGAAATAGGCGGGATAGCTCTTGTAGGTAGCGGTGTTCGTGGCGCCGTTGTTGAACGCATAGGCCAGACCCGCACCCGCGAAGATGTAAGGGTTGAACACACGCTTGTGGTTGTAGGCGATGAGGTTCGCCAGGTCGAGGGTGAGGTCAACGTTGCCCTGTACATAGTTGAACTTGTACACTTCGAGGGGAGAAACGACGTTGCCCTTTCCCTGATAACCCGTGGCACCGAAGCGGAGCCCGAGGGCAGGATTGAACTGATAACCCACGGAGAGGGCTCCGGCAGGGGAAATCAGGTCCTTGAAGGCAGTCTCACCGATGGTGTAGGAAGCACCACCCTGGAGCAGGACATACCAGTGGGGGTTGAACTCCAGCGTCTGGTCGGTCGTGCTCTGCTGCGCAAATGCCACCTGGGCACCCAGCGCAATCGCGAGAATCAGTGTTAAGCTTTTCAGTTTCATATGATAAGAATTGTGTTGTTCTCTTCTTATAATTAAAGGTATAACGACACGAATCCCGCCCTTTTTATGGGGCCGCCGGACTCGGCGTCCGGTGTGGACACTATCGTATACGTTCGCAAAATTAAGCAGAATAATCTAATTTTCCCAACAATTTTGAAACTTTTCTGCAAATAAACCGCACTCCAATCGTTTTGTGAGAGGTTTTTCTTACCTTTGTACCCGCAAACCTTTCATTGACTTTTTACTATAGTACAATATGGCTACCTCCATCGAACGAAACGAACAGGAACTCGGACGCCGGGAATCCCTCGCGAAACTCCGCGAACTGGGCGTCAACCCCTACCCCGCCCCGCTGTACCCCATCAACACCACCACCGCGGAGATCGCGGCGGGTTTCGACCCCGAACAGGGCAATTTCGCCGACGTGTGCATCGCCGGCCGCATCATGTCCCGCCGCATCATGGGCGCGGCTTCCTTCATGGAACTGCAGGACCATGCGGGACGCATCCAGGTCTATGTCAAGCGGGACGAGATCTGCCCCGGCGAGGACAAGACGATGTACAACACCGTGTTCAAGAAGCTGCTGGACATCGGCGACATCGTGGGCATCAAGGGCTTCGCCTTCATCACCCAGACGGGCCAGCTGTCCGTCCACGCGAAGGAGCTCACGGTCCTTTCCAAGTCGCTGCGCGTCCTTCCCATCGTGAAGACCGACGCCGACGGCACCGTCCATGACGGTTTCGCCGACCCGGAGCTCCGCTACCGCCAGCGCTATGTGGACCTCGTGGTGAACCCGCAGGTGAAGGAGACCTTCGTCAAGCGGGCGAAGATCATCGCCACGATGCGCCGCTACTTCGACGAGGCCGGCTGCCTGGAGGTGGAAACCCCGATCCTGCAGCCCATCCCGGGCGGCGCCACGGCCCGTCCGTTCATCACGCACCACAACGCCCTGGACGTGGACATGTATCTCAGGATCGCCAACGAACTGTATCTGAAGCGCCTCATCGTGGGCGGCTTCCTCGGGGTGTACGAGTTCGCGAAGAACTTCCGCAACGAGGGCATGGACAAGACCCACAACCCGGAGTTCACCTGCGTGGAGCTGTATGTCGCCTACAAGGACTACAACTGGATGATGGACTTCACCGAGAAGATGCTCCAGCAGGTGGCCGAGGCCACGGGCGGTCTCACCAAGACCATCGGCGGGAACGAGATCTCCTTCCAGGGACCGTTCCGCCGCCTCCCGATCCTCGACGCCATCAAGGAGTACGCCGGGGTCGATGTCAAGGGCATGGACGAGGCGCAGCTCCGCGCAACCTGCAAGCAGCTGGGCGTGGAAGTCTCCCCGGAGATGGGCGTGGGCAAGCTTATCGACGCCATCTTCGGCGAATTCTGCGAGAAGAACCTTGTGCAGCCGACCTTCATCATCGACTATCCCGTGGAAATGTCCCCGCTCACCAAGCGCTGCCGCTACGACGACACCCTGACCGAGCGGTTCGAGCTCTTCGTCGCCGGCAAGGAACTGGCCAACGCCTACTCCGAACTCAACGACCCGGTGGACCAGCTGGAACGCTTCCAGGAGCAGGCCGCCCTCAAGAGCAAGGGCGACGACGAGGCGATGTACATCGACTACGACTTCGTCCGGGCCCTCGAATACGGCATGCCGCCCACCTCGGGCATCGGCATCGGCATCGACCGCCTCACCATGTTCATGACCGGGGCCGAGGCCATCCAGGACGTGCTGTTCTTCCCGACGATGAGACCTGAAAAATTCTGACGATTTTTTCAAGTCTCCGACTTTGTCTGAAGGGGGCTCTGCCCCCTTGCATACCCCCGGGCACCTCCGGTGCCTAAACCTTCGATTCAACGTATGAGGATAGAGACCGTCACATCGGCACAGAATCCGAAAATCAAGAATCTGCTCCTGCTGCAGGAGAAATCCAGGGCGCGGCGGGAGCAGGGTCTTTTCGTGGTGGAGGGCCGACGGGAGCTGGAGCACTGCCTTGAGGCGGGCTTCACCGTCCGGACGGTCTTCGTCTGTCCGGACCTGGCCGCTCCGGAGGGGATAGGCCTTCCGGGGGCATCGACCTTATTTTTAGCCCCCGGAAGGCCTATTCCCTCCGGGGACATCCCGCTCATCGTCGAGATTCCCGAGGCGCTGTACCGGAAGGTGGCGTACCGGGAGAGCACGGAAGGCATTATCGCCGAGGTGGAGTGCCGGAACATCGGCCTGGAAGACCTGGACCTGCCGGAGCATCCGCTCGTCGTGGTGCTGGAATCGGTGGAGAAGCCGGGAAACCTGGGTGCCGTGCTCCGCAGCGCGGACGCCGCCCGGGCCGATGCGGTCATCGTCTGCGACCCGCTGACGGACCTGTGGAACCCGAACCTCGTCCGCGCGAGCCTCGGCGGCATCTTCACGGTGCCGACGGTCGCCGCGACATCGGAGGAGACCATCGCCTGGCTCCGGGCCCATGGCATCCGCATCCTCACCGCCCAGCTGCAGGATTCCTCCTGGTACTATGACGTGGACATGACCGTGGGCACGGCCCTGGTGATGGGCACGGAATCCACCGGCCTCACGGACATCTGGCGCCGGGCTGCCGACGCCCACATCCGCATCCCCATGCTCGGCCGGCTGGACAGCCTCAACGTCTCCGTCTCCGCCGCCATCCTCCTGTTCGAGGCCGTCCGGCAGCGGAACGCCTGACCCTTTCGCACCTGTGGGTCCAACGGCCGGACCGACAGATACGTTTCCCCCTGCAAAATGCTCCCGTGAGTCCTGGATCCGGACCCACGGGAGCAATCTTCTAGCACGGTGATACCGCTAAAACGGGAGATCGTCCTCCGCACCGGCGTCGGAAGCGGAGGGCTGGGCCTGCGGAGCGGGCGCCTGGTAGGGCGTCGAAGGCTGTGCGGGCGCGGCCGGCTGCTGATAGGACTGCTGGGGGCGGGACTGGTAGCCGGGACCGGCATAGCCGCCCTGCTGGCCGCCGTAGCCGTTGCCGGAGCCCTGTCCGTCACCTTCCCGGTCGGGACGGCGGCCGAGGAGCTGGATGTTGTCGGCCTGGATTTCGGTGGTGTAGCGCTTGTTGCCGGTCTGGTCGGTCCACTGGCGGGTGCGGAGGCGGCCCTCCACGTAAATCTGGCTGCCGCGGTGGACGAAGCGTTCCACGAGGTCCGCGGAACTGCGCCAGGCGACGATGTTGTGCCATTCCGTGTTCTCCCGCGTTTCGCCGTTGCGGTCGCGGTAGCGCTCGGTGGTGGCCAGGCGGAAAGAGGCCACCTTGGCATTGCCCTGAGGGCCCTGGGGATTGGAGTCGAGGTAACGGATTTCAGGGTCGTTTCCAACGTTACCGATGAGCATGACTTTATTGAGTGCCATAGTACAGAAATATTTAATGCAAGTTAGCAAAAAATCCGGAACATTGCATCGGTGTCCGGGTTTTCTCGGGTGAAAATCGCATAGCCCGCGACGGCCTGGTACAGCAGCCAGCGGAGACCGGAAATGTAGGCCCGGCCCCGTCCTGCGAGCACCGGCGCACGGTAATTGGCCTCCAGGATCACGGCCTCCGGGAAGTCCGGGAAACCCTGGACGGGCCCGGGCACCGTATAGACGACCAGGTCGGGCGAGAGCGTGGCCAGTGTCCCGAAAGGAACCCATCCGCAGCCCAGCATGCCGGCCAGTTCCGACGCGCGCTCGGGCGTGCGGTTCGCGAGCGTCACCCGACATCCCAGCTGCAGGGCGGCGACGGCCGCGGCGCGGCCTGCACCCCCGCACCCGACCACGAGCGCATCCGACACCGGCAGCCCCGTTTCACGGACGGCGAGGACGACTCCGTCCACGTCGGTGTTGTAACCGGCGATGCCCTCCTCCGTCTTCACGGCGAGGTTCACGGCCCCGCAAAGCCGGGCGGTCTCCGAGAGCCGGTCCACGGTGCGGAAAGCCTCCTGCTTGAAGGGTGCGGTCACATTGACCCCCGCGTATCCGTCCAGGAAACGCTGCCAAAGGTCCTGGAAACAAGGACCTTCCAAGAGATCATAGGCATACCGGCCGCCGTAGGCGGCCTCGAAGAGCCGGGGACTCAGGGAGCCGGCGGCGGGATTACCGATCAGGGCGAAACGTTTCACGGGCGGCGGAAAAAGGATTCATAAACATAGGAAGCCCCGCCGAGGATGATGTCGGTAAGGACCTGTGATTCGTGCGAGAGGGTGGCAAAGACGATGCCCACGCCGAACGGCACGCCATACAGGCTGGAAAGGGCGCCGGCGACAACCGTATGGAAGGCGCCGAAACCGCCCGGGACGGGAACGACCGAGCTCAGGGCGCCGGCGAACATGAGGAACAGCGCGTCGCTCATTCCCATCGCGTTCAGTTTGTCCACGGCGGCGGCGAAATCGGGGCTCAGCCCCGTCGTGTCGATTCCCTGCAGGGACCACAGGATGCTGGCGCTCATCAGCCAGTACATGCACCAGATGACGACGGTGTAAACGACGAACAGCCACCCGTGACGCATGTGCAGGCAGGAGGCGATCCCGTCCCCGAGTCCCCGGATCCAGCCCCAGACCTTGCCCCAGATACGGCCGCGGTTCCGCAGCTTCCAGCACAGGAAGAGGAATCCGCCGCCGGCGAGGACCAGCAGGACGACGACCCACCAGAGACCCGCCTTGTCGGCGAGGCCGGGGAAGAACGTCTCCCGGAAATAGCTGCCGAACCGGCTCCACATCACGGAAAGGACGAGGACCATGACCAGCACGAGGGTAACGGCGTCCCATACGCGGTCCACGAGGACCGTGCCGATGACCTTGTCCAGCGTCGCGAGCCGGCGTCCTTCGCCGTCGCGTCCGGAATTCTTCGTCACCAGGGCGCCCCGGGCCAGTTCACCGGCACGCGGGACCACAAGGTTCACGACCATGCAGACGTTATAGGCGTCGAAACAGGTGACCCGGGACGTGGAAGGGTCGATGGGAAGCAGCTGCATCCGCCAGCGCAGGGCGCGGAACCACAGGGCGATGCCGCCGAACACCATGGAGAGGACGACGTATTCCCAGTGGCAGCTTCGGAGCGCCGTGGCGAAGTCTTTCCAGTTCACGCTCCGGAAGGAGAAGTACAGCAGGGCCGTGGCGACCCCGATCCACAGGATGTATTGGAGGATTCTTTTCGATTTCTTGTCCATTGCGCCCACAAAGTTAGTGGAAAATCCCCAAATATTGTATAAATTTGTAGGTTACTAACTGAAACCGCCCAAAGACGATGAAATCCATCCTTGGCATCGGCAACGCCCTGACCGACATCCTCGCCGTCCTCCCGGACGACACGCTCCTGAAGAAGTACCACCTTCCGCTGGGGAGCATGCAGCATGTGGACATGGAGACGGGCGACCGCATCTGGGAGGCCCTGAAGGAGTATGGGGTGAAGTACGTCCCCGGCGGGTCGGCGGCGAACACCGTCACCTGCACCGCCATCTTCGGGATGCCGTCCGGATACATCGGCAAGATCGGCAACGACGACCTGGGGAACCTGTTCAAGAGTACGATGGAGCAGTACGGTGTCCGCGCCCAGATGCTCTACGGCACCAAGTCCAGCGGGCGCTGCATGGTCTTCATCACCGGGGCCAATGCGGAGCGCACTTTCGCGGACTACATGGGTGCCACCCTCGAGATGGGCCCCGACGACCTCGTCCCGGAAATGTTCGAGGGCTACGACTATTTCCACATCGAGGGCTACCTGGTCCAGAACCAGGACCTCATCGCGAAGGCGGCCCGCCTGGCGAAAGCCGCCGGATGCATCATCTCCATCGACATGGCCTCCTACAACGTCGTGGAGAGCAACGACGCCTTCTTCCACAACCTCGTGGAGAACTACGTGGACATCGTCTTCGCCAACGAGTCCGAGGCCAAGGCCTTCACCAAGCGGGACCCCCGCGAGGCCCTGGACGAAATCGCCAAGGTCTGCGACATCGCCGTCGTGAAAGTGGGCAAGGACGGGTCCATGGTCAAGTCCGGAGACGAATACCACTTCATCGAGCCCTGGCCGGCCACGCCCGTGGACGCCACCGGCGCCGGGGACACCTACGCCGCCGGCTTCCTGTACGCCCATTCGCTGGGGATGCCGCTCCGCGTATGCGGGGAAATCGGCTCCATCATCGCCGCGAAGGTGGTGGAAGTCATCGGCACCAAGATCGACATTCCCCGCTGGCGCGCCGCCAAGCAGGAAATCCGCGAACTGATCGCGGCCAATACGAAATAGACTATGCTGGAACCGGTCAAAGATATGCTCAGGCGCCAGAGCCTGAAGAAGAACGCCTCCACCGAGCCCACGGGGTTCGTCCCGCTGGACAAGATCCACTCGGCCGTTGCGTTCATCGACGTGGAGGACACTTCGTTCAACGAATGCAAGAACGCCCTGATGATCTTCTTCCGCGAGCACAACATCAAGGGGGACATCTTCTTCTTCGACTTCCGGAAACTCACCGAAGGCGAGCGGCTCATCACCAGCATCACCACCACCGTCCTCAAGAAGGACCTCAACTGGTTCGGGAAGCCTTCCCACGAGAAAGTCTCGCTGATGCTGGGCGGCGAGCCGGACCTGTTCATCTCGCTCCTCACCACCACCGACTATCCGCTGGAATTCATGGCCAAGTGCTCCCGCGCGCGGTTCAAGATCGGCCGTGTCCAGCTGCCCGGAGACACCTTCGACCTGGTAATCAAGGATCCGGAGGATCGCAAGTACAGCGAAGCCGAGGTCTTCAAGGAGCTGATGAAGTTCATGGACAAGATCCGATGAAGAAATACCTCATCGTCTTCCTCATCTCCATGGTTCCGCTCATCGAACTGCGCGGAGCCATTCCGTATGCCGTAGGCTTCGGGCTGCCCATCGTCCCTTCCATCATCATCGCCGTGGTGGGCAACATGATCCCGGTCCCCTTCATCTTCCTCTTCGCCCGACGTATCCTGGAGTGGGGAAAGGACAAGCGCTGGATCGGCGGCTTCTTCACCTGGTGCCTGGAAAAGGGCGAGAAAGGCGGACGGAAGCTGGAGGAAAAGGCCGGACGGGGGCTGTATGTCGCCCTCCTGCTGTTCGTGGGCATTCCCCTGCCGGGGACGGGCGCCTGGACGGGCACCCTGGCAGCGAGCCTGCTGGACATGGACTTCAAGAAAAGCGTACTGTCCGTGCTGGGCGGCGTCCTCCTGGCCGGAGCCATCATGCTCCTGGCCTCGCTGGGCGTGTTCGGCGCCATCTCATTCCTGAAATAACCATTCACAAGACTATGACACTGAAACGATTCATCCTCTGGAGCGCCTCGCTCCTCCTCGCGGCGAACTGCCTCACCGGCTGCCTCGCCGGCAAATTCATGTCCAACTACGCCCTCAAGCCCGCCACCCACGGCGAGGCTGACATGGAACGCACCCGCGCCAAGGCCGACTCCCTGGCCCCGGGCGTCATGGCCTGGTACGACGACCTGCGCGAAAAGGGCATTTTCAAGGACATCAACCGCACGGACGAGGAAGGCTACAACCTCCACGCCGTCTATGCCCCCGCCAAGGACCCGGAGCATGCCCGCGGCACCGCCGTCGTCGTCCATGGCTACACGGACAACCACCTGGTGTTCATGTACCTCGTCCGCATGTACCGCGACGAGTTCAACTACAACGTGATGGTCCCCGACCTCCAGTTCTTCGGCTATTCCGAGGGAAAGGCCGCCCAGATGGGCTGGCTGGACCGCCTGGACGTGGAGATGTGGGCCGAGCTCGCCCATGACATCTTCAAGAACGACTTCACGGTCCTCCACGGCGTGTCGATGGGTGCCGCGACCGTCATGATGGCGAGCGGCGACAACCTGCCCTCCTATATCCGCGCCTTCGTCGAGGACTGCGGCTACAGTTCCGCCTGGGACCAGTTCGCGCACAATCTGAAGGACAGCTTCCACCTGCCCACGTTCCCGATCCTGAACAGCGCCAGCATCGTCACGAAGCGCCGCTACGGCTGGGGCTTCAAGGAGGCTTCCTCCGTGGACCAGCTAGCCAAGTGCGACCGCCCGATGCTCTTCATCCACGGCGACGCCGACGACTTCGTTCCCATCGACCACCTGTACAAGAACTACGAAGCGAAAAAGAACGGCTACAAGGAACTGTACATCGTCAAGGACGCCGTCCACGCCAACTCCTACGCCAAGGATCCCGCCATGTACACCTGGCGGGTGAAGTACTTCCTGGACCGTGTCCAGGACGGCACGATCAAGTAAGCATTTTGTATGGATCAGGCCAGCACCAGTTCCACCGGGCAGTGGTCCGATCCGAAGACTTCGTTGTGGATCTCCGTGGAGACGATGCGGTCTTTCAGCGCTTCTGAAACCACGAAGTAGTCGATGCGCCAGCCGGCGTTGTTCGCCCGGGCGTTGAACCGGTAGGACCACCAGGAATACTTGACTTCGCCGGGGTGCTGGAAACGCCAGGAGTCGATGAAGCCGGCGCCGAGAAGGTTGCCGAACTGCGCCCGCTCCTCGTCGGTGAAACCGGCGTTGCGGCGGTTGGAGGCGGGATTCTTGATGTCGATCTCCTCGTGGGCGACATTCAGGTCGCCGCAGAAGACGACGGGCTTGGGAAGGCCGCTGAGGTAGGCGCGCATGTCGTCCTCCCAGCGCATGCGGTATTCCAGGCGCCGGAGGCCGTCCTGGGAGTTGGGCACATAGGCGCACACCAGGAAGAAGTCCGGATACTCCAGCGTAATCACACGCCCCTCATGGTCGTGCTCGCCCACGCCGATGCCGTACCGCACGGACAGCGGATCATGCTTCGTATAGACGGCGGTACCGGAATAGCCCTTCTTCTCCGCATAGTTCCAGAAGGAGCGGTAACCGGGGAATTCCAGGTCGATCTGCCCGGCCTGCAGCTTGGTTTCCTGCAGGCATACGAAATCGGCGTCCAGGGCCGCGAACACATCGGCAAACCCCTTCCCTGCCACGGCCCTCAGGCCGTTCACGTTCCAGGATATGAATTTCATAGATTCTTTCACTACGTTCAGAATGACAGGAATCAGTCCAGCGTCCAGGAGGCGCCGTCCTTGGTGTCCTTGACGGTGATGCCGAAGGAGGCAAGGAGGTCGCGGATGCGGTCGGATTCGGCCCAATTCTTCTCCGCACGGGCCTTGCGGCGGTCTTCCAGGACGATGTCCATCACGCCTTCCAGCGCCTTCTCGGCCTTGCCGGAGGAGCCGGCGGCTTCCTCGTCACGGAGGCCCAGGACGCCGAAGACGACGTCGTCGAAGAGCTTCCGGAGAGCGGCCTTGTCACCTTCGGGCAGTTTCCCGCCGTTGATGAGTTTCACGGCCTCGAACAGGTGCGCGATGGCGATGGGGGTGTTCAGGTCGTCGCAAAGGGCGTCATAGACGTTCTCGACAAGGGCGGCGACGGAAGCGGAAGGAGATTCCTTTGCTTCGCCGGTCGGCCCGCTTTCCCCCGCGCCCAGTTCCCGGGCGGCCTGCATGAGGCGCCTGTAACCCTTCTCGGCGGCCTGCAGGGCCTCGTTGGAGAAGTCCAGCGTGCTGCGGTAGTGGGCCTGGAGGATGAAGAAGCGGATGGTCATCGGGCTGTAGGCGCGCTCCAGCTTGGGATGGTTGCCGCTGAAGAGTTCCGGCAGCGTGATGAAGTTCCCGAGGGACTTGCCCATCTTCTGCCCGTTGATGGTGATCATGTTGTTATGGACCCAGTAATGGACGCCCTGGGTGCCGCGGGAGGCCCGGTTCTGCGCGATTTCGCACTCATGGTGCGGGAACATGAGGTCCATGCCGCCGCCGTGGATGTCGAATTCCTTCCCGAGGTACTTCTCCCCCATCACGGAGCACTCCAGGTGCCAGCCCGGGAAGCCTTCGCCCCACGGGGACGGCCAGCGCATGATGTGCTCGGGCTCGGCC
>JAFUDV010000073.1 GCA_017464245.1 Bacteroidales bacterium
ACACGGGCGGGAAGCCCATCCTCTCCAAGAACACCCTCCTCCCCACCATCGCCTGGAAGATCGGCGACCAGGACAACGACGCCCTGGAAGGGTCCATCTTCGTGGGCGGTTCCGTGGTCCAGTGGCTGCGTGACGGACTCGGCATCATCCGGAGTTCCTCCGAAATCGAGGGCCTCGCCCGCACGGTCGAGGACAACGGCGGCGTGTATTTCGTCCCGGCCCTCACCGGCATGGGCGCTCCGTACTGGGACCAGTATGCCCACGGCACCATCTGCGGCATCACCCGCGGCACCACGGCGGCCAATATCGCCCGCGCCGCCCTCGAAGGCATCGCCTTCCAGACGATGGACATCGTGGGGGCGATGGAAAAGGACGCCGGCGTTCCCCTGTCCGAACTCAAGGTCGATGGCGGCGCCTCCCGCAACAACCTCATGATGCAGTTCCAGGCCGACATCCTGGGCGCCTCGGTCATCCGTCCGCAGGTCACCGAAACCACCGCGATGGGCGCCTGCTACCTGGCCGGCCTCGCCGTCGGCTACTGGAGCTCCCTGGACGAAATCAAGGCGCAGTGGCAGGCCGAGCGCATCTTCACCCCTTCCGGGGCCGATGTCTCCGCCCTCAAGGCCGGCTGGGCCGATGCCATTTCGAGAACCCTCAGCAAATAACCTTCAAACTATGGACAAAGCATACATTTTCGAATTCATCGGCACGCTGGTGCTCGTCCTGCTGGGCGACGGCGTTTGTGCCGCCACATCGTTGAACAAGTCCAAGGCCAAAGGCGGCGGATGGGTCGTGATCGCCCTCGCGTGGGGTTTCGCCGTGATGATGGGTGTGCTCATCGCCGGCCCGGTGTCCGGAGCGCATCTGAATCCTGCCGTCACGCTGGGCCTGGCCATCGCCGGCAAATTCGCCTGGTCTTCCGTCTGCGGTTACATCGTGGCCCAGATGCTGGGCGGCTTTGTGGGCGCCCTCCTCGTCTATGCCTTCTACAAGGACCACTACAAGGCCACGGCCGACGAGCCCGACACCATGCTGGGCACCTTCTGCACCATGCCGGCCATCTGGAATCCGTGGCGGAACTTCCTTTCCGAGCTCATCGCCACCTGCCTGCTGGTGTTCGTGATCCTCGCCATCGGCTTCGAGGGCAACGCCTTCCAGGTGGGCGGCGCAGCGGCCTCCACCGGCGCCCTGGGCGCCTGGCCCGTCACCTGCCTGATCATGTCCCTGGGCATGTCCCTGGGCGGAACCACCGGCTATGCGATGAACCCGGCGCGTGACCTGAGTCCGCGCTGCGCCCACGCCATCCTGCCCATCCAGGGCAAGCGCGACAGCGGCTGGAACTACAGCTGGGTCCCCGTCGCCGGCCCCATGGCGGGCGGCTGCCTCGCAGCGCTGCTGTTCCTGTTGGTGTTTTAACGGAAAATCCGGGCAAAACGAGGTGTTTTTGCCCGGATCCCAGTCTTTTGTCGAAGAATTCGGGCGGAGAGAGTATTCTCTGCCCGTTTTTCGTGAGTGGAGTACCCTACAGTTCCCTCCGCAGGCGAGCCTTGGGGATGTCCAGTTGGGAGCGGTATTTGGCGATGGTGCGGCGGGCGACCTTGTAGCCCTTCGCGGTGAGGGCATCGACCAGGTCATCGTCCGTGAGGGGGTTGTGCTTGTCCTCGCCATCGACCAGATCGCGGAGGACCTTCTTGATCTCGCGGGTGGAGACCTCTTCGCCGTCGCTGTTCTCCAGGCCCTCGGAGAAGAAATACTTGAGCGGGAAGATGCCGAAGTGCGTCTCGATCCATTTGCTGTTCACCACGCGGGAGATGGTGGAGATGTCAAAGCCCGTGCGCTCGGCGATGTCCTTGAGGACCATCGGCTTCAGGGAGGACTCGTCTCCATCGACAAAGTAGTCGTGCTGGTAGTCGATGATGGCGCGCATCGTGCTTTCCAGCGTATTCTGGCGCTGACGGAGGGCCTCCACGAACCACTTGGCGGAATCCAGCTTCTGCTTCACGAAGAGGGCCGCATCCTTCTGGGAGCGGTCCGTGGCGTATTTGCCGTTCTCCAGGATCTCCGCATACTTGCGGTTCACCCGAAGCTCCGGGATGGAGAAGCGGGGCATGGACAGGAGCAGTTCGCCGTTCTCGTAGTCCAGACGGAAATCGGGGACGATCTGGGCGGCCTGGTCGTCGTAACTGTCGTCGATCTGTCCGCCGGGGGCCGGATTGAGCTTGCGGATCTCCTCCATGACGGCCTTGATCTCGTCCGCATCCAGGTGGAGGCGGGTCATCAGGCGCTGGAAATGGCGTCCCTTGAACTCGTCGAAACCGTCCCTGAGCACCCGGATGGCATTCCGGACGGAGTCCGTCTGCTTCTTGTCCTCCAGCTGGAGAAGAAGGCATTCGCGAAGGTCGCGCGCCCCCACGCCGGAGGGTTCGAACTCCTGCACCACCTTGAGCATGCGCTCCACTTCCTCCGCCGTGGTCTCGATGCCGGCCCGGAAAGCCAGGTCGTCCACAAGGGATTCGATGTCACGGCGCAGGTAACCGTCGTCGTCCAGGCTGCCGATGATGAAAGTGGCCACCGACCGCTGGTGATCGGTAAGGTTCCGGTATCCCAGCTGCTCCATGAGGCTTTGCGTGAAGCTCTGCTTGACGGAGAACGTGTTGTACTCGGGGCGCTCGTCCGGCCCCCAGTTCTTCACGGAGCGGTTGTAGTACGGGGTGGGATCGTCATCCGCATAGGACGAGTAGTTCTCCTCCAGGGAGCCGCCGCTGTTCTCGCGGTCCTCCATCTCGGAGATGGACATGTCGCGGGGCTCGTCCGACTCGCCGCCGGAAGCGGGCGTGTCGTCAATGACCGGATTGTCGTTCAGGACCTCCCGGACATGCTGCTCCAGGGCCTGCACCGGCATCTCGATCAGCTTGATGGTCTGGATCTGGAGCGGTGAGAGCTTCTGCTGCAGCTTCTGTTCAAGTCCCTGTTTGATGGTCGCCATGGCTGCCTACCGGGGATAATTGATCGTGTCCTTGAGCAGAAGGGCGGTGGGATAGGTGGCCTTCAGGGACTGGTACACTTTGAGCGCCTCGTCCTTGGTCCGGAAATCCCCCACCATCACCTTGAAGTTCGGGCTCTCGAAAGTCCGGTACACGCCGATGCCAGGATAGGCATTGGAGACGGCCCGGGCAATGGATTCGGAGCGCGTACGGGCCGTCTGGCCATTGTCGTAGAACACGCGGATCCGGTAGCCGGTGAGTTTCTTGGAGGCATTGTTCTGCACATAGCGCTCCAGCGCGGAGCGCAACGCGGACGACTGGTTCACGGTGACGCCGGAACCCAGCACCGACAGCACATTGCGTCCGACCAGGGTGGAGTCCACCCGGGAAACCTTCGTCGTATCCGCCCGGTAGCCCTGGGCCCGGAGCATGGTTCCGGACAGGAGGACAAGAAGGAGGGCGATCAGTATCTTTTTCATTCCCAAATGCTTATTGGCTGAACGACGACAGGTCCAGGTCGTTGAACGTCAACGTGGTACCGGTCCCGTTCCGAAGTTTCACATGCAGCTTGACATCGACCGTCATTCCATCCAGGGAGCGCTTCGCGGCGATGGCGAGAAGGTCCAGGAGGGACACTTTCTCCGCCAGGAGGGCCGTGCAGGGCAGTTCATAGACCTGGACGCTCCTGGCCTGCACCGGCAGTTCACCTGCGGTGAAATGGACCATCTCCCGGTCATAGAACTTGACCACTCCCCTGACATCGTCCACCGTGAAGGTGATGCCCGGATTGTCCAGCCCCAGGAGCAGGACGGCATCCATGGACCGGGACGATGTGGGAACGAGATACTTCACCCCCACGGACGTCACCTTGAGATCCTTGAGCTTGGCGACGCCACAGCCCGAGACGGCGACGGCCGTCACGGCAAGCAGGAACCCGATGGCTATTTTCCGGAACCACTTCATCCTTGGTCATCTTTGTCAACTTGCAAATATAGCAATTTTCTCAGAGATTATCATCAAACGGAGCTCCGGCCTGTTGACACACCGTCTGTACCCAGTGTCCAGTCTTCGAGGGCCCTTCAAAAACATACCCAAGTTTCTTCAAATGACGCTCAATCGTCTTCTCACTCACATGATGCCTCCCGGCCATCGTACGACGGCTCACCGTATCATCCTCAGCAATGTCCGAACGGATCTTTCCGTCCAAATCGGCCGGAGTCGGCTTGACATGATGGTCCATTGAACGGACATGCAGCATACGGTTATGAAACTCCTTGCCTTCCGGCAAACCGAACAGGACGCATGAAAGGAAATCTTCCAGATAAGAAGTGTCGGAATCCACATGTTTCCTGACACTCGTATAATTGGCCCTGACGAGCGCATTGCGGAAATACCATGAGTTGTCCTGGAAAACCCGGTTGTCAACATCAAAGCCCAGATAACGGAAATACTTGATGGCAAAGACCGCCACCGTCCTGGTATTTCCCTCCGGGAATGGATGCACCTGCCAGATGTCTGACACACACCTTGTCAAATTCGAAAGCATCTCATCCGAATCCATCCCCGTGTACCTGAGAAAACGCTCCCGCCGGATTTGGCTCTCAAGACTGTCCGGAATATAACGGTAATCACCATACGTCACCGTGTCTCCGTCCAAAACCCACTCATGCTTCAGGATATTCCGGCCTCGATAGGCGCCGGCATTGTCCATCAGACCCTCAAACAGGATCCTGTGGATATGGGACAATTCTTCCGGGACAAGACTGAATCCTCCGTCACTGATCAGCATGTTGATCCGCGAAGAAACGATATCCGCTTCCTTTTCATCCCGCAAATCCTCACCGTCCCCCTTGACCTCATAATAGGTCTCAACCAATTTCACGGCCTCGTAGCTGGAGACATCTCCCTCTATGTTCCTTCTCGCGACCTCATCAAGATATCCGGAGGTCTTGAGACCGTCCACTGCCTGCATTCCCTTTGAGGCAGCCCAGTTTTCGTACCGTTTCCTTTTCTCCGGCTCGGCGACAGAATGGTAGTATTCGTCAAACTCAGACATGTCGTTCAAAAAAATTTCTCAAAGATAAATGATTTCCATCACTTTACAAACTTTAAACGACATCGTCATCCATTTTGAACGACAGATTGTCCTTCCAGCCCGCCCGTTTTTGCATTGCTTCCCCGGCCAGCGGAACTCAAGGCGGAAATCTTCAAACTCTTGTTCGATTCGGCGGAAATTGCTACCTTTAGCCCCGAAGAAAAAGTCAAATACCAGGAAGACATGACTACCGAACGGGACATACGCAACCAGATCGCCTATGCCGAGGAGAAAGGCGAGCGTCAGGCGCTCGTTCGCACGGCGAAGCGGATGGTGCAGGAACTGGGCTATTCGGTCGCTCAGGCGGCGGAAGCGACCGGCCTGGCGCCGGAAGCCTTCGTGGAAGCGTAACGCAATCGAGGGAGGCCCGCTACGGGTCTCCCTCGATTCGCATAAGCAGTGCCATCTGGCGGGGTTAGCGTTGTCTCACCTTCTGGCCTCATTAATAGGATCTCGCCTTGAATAAGATTTCGCCTCCGGCCGCATTTGCGGCGCAGGGATGGTCAGAGATGGTGATGGTCAATCATGGATCAGCCAGGCAAGTCTCGGCTTGGGCAAGGTCTGTGTACGGTTTGGGCATAGTCTTAATGCAGTTTGGGCAAGGTCTGTTTTTAAGTGGCAGACCATGCCCATGGTTCGTGCCCTACAGGTGGCTGGAAGGCCGATCCGGCGGGCAAGGTCTGCGGCCTCAAATCAGACTATGCCCTAAAAGTGCGCAGTCCTTGCCCGAAGTCTTGCAGACCCTGCCCCCAAAAAGCGCGGCTCTTTTCATTGAAAAAAATCGACTGGCACCAGAATAATTCTTACGATCCACCGGAAACAGAAAAGAATCGGGCAAGAAAAGCATCATCCGGGCAAGAATCATAAAAAACTGCACCGGCTGCCTTGTACGATGTCTTTCGCCTCCGTAGCTTTGTCCCGGCCGGTCCTTGTGCAACAGGGCCCGAGGGGATGATTTCCGGACCGGCCTTCTTCTCCGGAAGGCCCGGAATACATCTTTAGCCATGAATTCTTCCTCCGTCGGGCGCTATGCCCGCATCATCATGGATGACTGGTTCAAGCGCTCCTTTGGGACCGAAAGCCGGAAACGGCTCCTGGAGCTCTTCCTTCGGGAACTCATTCCCGAGCACGACATCGTCCAACTCACCTATGTCTCACAGGAACACATCAACCCGTTTCCCGGGAAAAAGAGCGTCCGCATTGACGTGGAATGCACCGACAGGGACGGCTCCCGGTTTGTGGTGGAGATGCAGGTCGCCCCTCAAAAGAGTTTCTACGACAGGGCTGTTTTCTACTCGACCTTCGCGGTCCAGCAGCAGCTCGCAGCTGGGAAAGAAGATGAAGATGACGACGACAGGCGGAAGAAACATTCGGATTCGTATGATTTCGCCACCGTCTATTTCATCGGCCTGATGGATTTCTCTTTCCATGAGGGGTCCGACAAAGTACTGTATCGATATACGATCCGTGAGCGGGAGTCCAATGAACTGATGACCCCGCACCTGCAATACATCTTCCTGGAGCTGCCGAACTGCCGAAAGGCGCTCACTCCGGAAGCGACAGTCCTGGACAATTTCTGCTACGCGCTTCACAACATGGAACACCTCACGTCCCGGCCGGCAGAACTCAAGGCGGAAATCTTCAAGCTCTTGTTCGATTCGGCGGAAATCGCTACCTTTACCCCCGAAGAAAAAGTCAAATACCAGGAAGACATGACTACCGAACGGGACATACGCAACCAGATCGCCTATGCCGAGGAAAAAGGCATGGAAAAGGGCATGGAGAAAGGCATGGAAAAAGGCATGGAAAAGGGCATGGAGAAAGGCCTGGAGAAAGGACGCGAGGAAGCAAAGGCTGCAAACCGGAAAATCTTTGACGAACTGCGTTCAAAGGGCGTTGATGAGGCCCTTCTGAATGAGGTTTTTCGGAAATATATTCCGTAAGTATCTATCCACATGACTACCGAACGGGACATTCGAAACCAGATTGCCTATGCCGAGGAAAAAGGCATGGAAAAAGAGCGCAAGCGAGGGAGGCCCTTCACGGGTCTCCCTCGATTCGAATACGTTGTGCCGTCCGGGCGGATCAGCCCTGCTTCACATGGACATCCATCTGCGGGAACGGGAAGTGGATGCCGTGCCTCGGGAGTTCCTTGTAAATGGCTTCGGTGGTCCAGGTCTGCATCCACTTGTAGTACTCGGACTTGATCCAGATGCGGAGCTCCACCTCGATGCCGCTCTCGCCCAGCTTCGTGATGTACACCCGCGGGTCGGCGGCGCCGGGAGTGCTGGCGTCCATGATCTCCGGCTGCTGCTTCACCAGTTCCAGGAGGACCTCCCGCAGCAGGTCCAGGTCCGTCCCGTAGGCGACGCTGAACCAGATGGAAAGCCGATAGGGATTCCGGCGGCTGTAATTGTCGATATTTCCGTTGGCCAGCGCCCCGTTCGGGATGGTAATCTCCCGGTTGTCGGTGGTCACCAGTTTCGTGTGCACGATGCTGATCTCCGAAATCCAGCCGAAGTACCCCTGCGTCGCGACATA
>JAFUDV010000074.1 GCA_017464245.1 Bacteroidales bacterium
GCCACAAATCGACTGATTTTCAACTGCTCGAAAACGTGTTCTGCGGCATGAAAAGATTTTTTGAAAATAGTTTTGATCGGGTGGTGAAAGCCTCGCACCAACCTCGGCTTATTGACAGGTCAGGGGCACCTGAGTAGTTACTTTTCATGTCGTATTTATGTTTAACCGGAAAACAGACATGCATTCCCCGTGCCAAAAGTGTTAACTTATTGGTTTATATACATTTACTATGATTTTGGGAAAAATGGAAAGTGTAAAGGTTTACACATTCTTTACACTTTCGGGCTTTACAGCTTTACAGTTTTACAAGCATGCCGGCAGAACTACCGGAAAACGATCTCAAAGACGGTCTCCGTGCCGTTGCTCTTCACCAGGTCGATGCTGCCGTTGTGCTGGCGCATGATCTGGCGCGAAATGCTGAGCCCGATGCCGGACCCTTCCTTCTTGGTCGTATAGAAAGGAATGAAAATCTGCTCCTGGGCGGCGGTGGGAATGGGGTCGCCGTCGTTGGCGATGCGGATGACGGTCTCGTCTTCCTTGTTCAGGGCGGCGGTGATGCCGATATGCCTCGCTCCGGCCTGCATGGCGTTCTTGATGAGGTTGATGAGGATCTGGGAGATCTGCCCCTCGTCGGCATAGATCATCAGATCGGGCTCGCTGGCGACAAAGGAACAGGAAACGCCCTTCGATGCCAGCAATTCCCGGTCCAGGCCGATGACCTTGTCCATCAGTTCCTGCAGGATGACGGCTTTCTTCACCGGTCGGGCCACGCCGGAAAGCTCCCGGTAGGTCTCCACGAACTTGATCAGGTTCCTGGAGGAGTCGGAGATGGTCTCCAGTCCTGCTTTCACATCCAGCTCACTGTTCCCGTTCTCGTCCATCGAGGCGGCCAGCGCGTTGCTGAGCGAGGAGATAGGGGAGACCGTGTTCATGATTTCGTGGGTGAGCACGCGGATGAGCTTGGTCCAGGAATCCTGCTCCTGAGCCTGACGCTGTTTTTCGAAAATGGTCCGGATGCGGTTAAGCGTGCGGTTGAACTTGTTATTGTCCCGGAACCGGAAGTTCAGTTCACCGTCCTCCAGCGCATCCATCATGTAGGCCACCTTCCTGATATCCTTCCGGCGCATCCGGAGCGAGGCGATGACCGCCGCAAGGATTGCGGCGATGACGGATGCTCCGATGATGTGCCAGACGGTGAAGGTCATAGGCCGTACTTCTTCAATTTCGCATACAGGGTGGGCCGGCTGATGCCGAGGGCCTTGGCCGCAGCGGAAATGTTTCCGGCATGGCGCTGCAGGGCCTCTTTCACCAGCTGCTCCTCATTCTGGGCAAGGTCGCCCCGGTCCGCCCGGGGACGGCGGAGGTCGCCCGGACCCGTCCTGTCGTCCAGGTCCTTGGCCGAGAGTGTCTTTGATTCGCTCAGGATGACCGCCTTCTCCATGACATTCTGCAGTTCGCGGATATTCCCGCTCCACCAGCCTTCTTCCAGGGCTTTCCGGGCGGATTCATCCATTCCCTCCAGGGAACGATGGTACTTTTCGGCGAACTGCAGGAGGAAACGCTCCGCGAGCGGGACGATGTCTCCCTTGCGCTCCCGCAGCGGGGGAAGGGCGATATGGACAGTGTTGATCCGATAATAAAGGTCTTCCCGGAAGCGCCCTTCGCGGACCAGGGCGTCCAGGTCCATGTTGGTGGCGCAGATGAGGCGGATGTTCACGGGAATGGCTTTCGTTCCGCCTACGCGTACGACGGAACGGTTCTGGATGGCCCGCAGGAGTTTCGCCTGCAGGTGCAGCGGAATGTTGCCGATCTCATCCAGGAAGAGGGTGCCGCCATCGGCCTGTTCGAATTTGCCGGCGTGGTCGGTGTGCGCATCGGTGAAGGCGCCTTTGACATGGCCGAAGAGTTCGCTTTCGAACAGGGTCTCGGTAATGGCGCCGGCGTCCACGGCCACCATCGGCTTTTCGCTCCGGAGGCTGGCTGCGTGGATCTCCCTCGCCAGGACGTCCTTGCCGGTGCCGTTTTCGCCGGTGATGAGCACGGTTGCATCCGTGGGGGCGATTTTCCGGACCGTATTCCGGATGGCCGTCATCGTTCGGGACGTGCCCCAGTACAGGAAGCTTCCGGCCGGTCCCGGAGCGGCGTCTCCCGGCATCTCCGCCGCGGATGTGCCTGTTGCACCGGCCCCCGGACGGGAATCCCTTCCCAGCGCCTTCCGGGCCTTGTCTCGGGCGGCGGTCAGCGTGGACACCAGTTTCTCATTGTCCCAGGGCTTCACGATGAAGTCGAAGGCGCCCCGCTTCATCCCTTCCACGGCCAGCTGGATATCGGCATAGGCCGTGAACAGAACGACTTCCACCTCTGGCGCCATCTTTTTGAGCTCGCCGGCCCAGTACAGGCCTTCGTTGCCCGTGTTGATATCCGTGTGGAAGTTCATGTCCAGCAGGATGACGTCCGGCCGGAAACGTTCAAGCGTCGCGACCAGCGTCGAAGGGGAAGGAATCGTCTCCACTTCCTGGAAATGCATCGGCAGCAGAATCTTCAGCGCCTGGCGGATTCCGGCGTTGTCATCGACAATCAGTATCTTTCCTTTCCTTGAAGCCATAAGGATGAGCGAATTTACACATTTTCTCCTGCCCGCGCAAGTGCAACTTGTATGCCGTCTGGTTTATGATACTGATTGACAGTTGTTTGTGTAAATCCGGCGGACTGTAAACCTGTAAAATTACGGCACGAACCGTAAAGATTCCTTACAGGAGACTGCTCATCGGGGCAGCATCTGCTTCCTGCGCGTCAGGAAAGCCTGGAGCAGATAGAGCACGGCGATACCTGCTCCGACCAGATAGGGGGAGGCCTGTGCCGCCGATGCCAGCGGGGACACGATGAGCGGGGAAAGGAACTGTCCCGCGTAGAGCGCGGCGGAAAGGAGGGGCATGACGGTGGTGGCCGCATCTTTCCCCGCCTTCACGCTGCCGATGGTGTTCAGGTATGGTACGCCAATCCCGTTGGCGATGCCGACGAGGGCCGATCCCGAGAGGAGCCACGCCAGTCCGTCTCCGGCCGCCAGGCAGAGATATCCGGCCAGGAAGCCCAGGGGAGCGGCATATTTCATCGACCGGGCGAACCGTTTCATGGCCGCTCCGAAGACGAGCCCGGTCAGGAACGCGACCACGTCCAGACCCACCATCACCAGTGTGATTCCCGTCTCGGACAGCGTCCCGGAAGCAGTCAGGGCGAAATTCGTGGGATAGATGAAGAAGAGCACCATAACCAGGAACATGCCCACGACCGACGGATGGAAACGCTTCAGGAGGGGGAGCGAAACGCCGCCGCGGCCCGCGAGGCGTTCTTCCGGGAGGAACAGCGCGACGAGCACCATGGCGACAAGGCCCAGGAGATATACGAGGAAAGCGTAATTCCAACTGATGCCGGAAAGCATGCCGGCGAGGAAGGTGGCGACAACCCCGCCCATCTGGTTCATCGCTGCGGACAGGCCCATCAGCCCCGCCTGTTCTTCCGGCGGGAAATAGTAGGCGAGAAGTCCGGTGGACAGCGGCATGATCATGCCGACGCTCACGCCCATCAGGGCCCGCAGGCCCAGCAGCAGCCAGAGGTTGTCCGCGAAGAAGGCGCCGGCCCCGGAAAGGACGTAAAGCGCCAGGCCCGCAAGCGCCAGCGAACGGGTCTTAAGCAGGCGGCAGAGATAGTGTAAGTTTTACAATTTTTTGTACAATTAACTCTCCAGTTTCACTGCCTGCGGCTTCTTAGGCCGGCCGCGGCGCTTCTCGGAAGCCTTGCGGGAACGGTAGAGCGGGGCGCTGCCCTCGGGGATGTCAATCCCGAACGCC
>JAFUDV010000075.1 GCA_017464245.1 Bacteroidales bacterium
ACAACGAACCGGTCAACTGCTTCGTGGCGGACTTCATCGGCGAGAGCAACATCCTGAAGGGCCGCATGATCCGCGACCGCCGCGTCGCCTTCATCAAGCACGAGTTCGACTGCGTGGACGAAGGCTTCGGCGAGGACGTGAAAGTCGATGTCGTCGTCCGCCCGGAAGACATCTACTTCACTGCCGACCCTGCGAAATGCCAGTTCAAGGCCAAGGTCAACTCCTGCATCTTCAAGGGCGTCCACTATGAAATGTGGGTGGACACCGACACCGGCTACGAGCTGATGATCCAGGACTACGACCCCTACCTTGTGGGCAGCGAAGTGATGCTCTACATCGACCCGGACGACATCCAGGTCATGAAGAAAGAGCGCCTCTGCAATACCCTGTACGGCACCGTGAAGGATGCGGAGACGATTACCCTGCTGGACGCCGACTTCCCGCTCAAGAGCGACTTCGAGCCCGGCACGGAGGTCAAGGTGGAGATTCCCTTCGAGGCGGTGGACCTGATGGACAACCTGGACGACGGGGTCATCGACGGCGAGGTCCACTTCATCCTGTACATGGGCGACCACTACCACCTGACCATCAAGACCGACGACGGGGATTCCCTCTGGGTGGATACGAACGACATCTGGGACAAGGGCGACCTCGTGGGCATCCGGCTGGTCCCTGAAAAGGGCGTCAAGATTACGAAGAAAGATGAATAAGAGAAGCAACTGGAGCATTCCGTACGTCGTCTTCCTGGTCTTCTTCGTCGTCTTGCCGCTGGTTCTGGTCATGGTCTATGCCTTCCAGGACGGACAGGGGCATTTCACCCTCGGGAACATCACGAAGTTCTTCACGGACAAGGACGCGCTCTCCACGTTCGCCGTCTCTATCGAGGTGGCCCTGGAGAACACGGCCCTGTGCATCCTGCTGGGCTATCCCGCCGCCTGGATCCTCGCGAACAAGCAGTTCAACAGGAGCGCGGTCACGATCGTCCTGTTCATCATGCCCATGTGGATCAACGCCCTCATGCGCACCCTCGCCACCGCCCAGCTCTTCACCATGCTGGGGGTCACCCTGGGAAAGGGCACGCTCCTGTTCGGCATGGTCTATGACTACCTGCCGTTCATGATCTACCCGATCTACAATGTGCTCGCCAAGATGGACAAGTCCTACGCGGAAGCCGCGGTGGACCTGGGTGCCACCCCGTGGAAGGCCTTCTGGAAGGTCACCGTTCCCCTCTCGATGCCCGGCGTGACCAGCGGCATCCTGATGGTGTTCATGCCCACGGTGTCCACCTTCGCTATCTCCGAGTTCCTCACGAACAACAAGATCAAGCTGTTCGGTACCATCATCCAGGAGAACATCAACTCCTCCATGTGGAACTACGGCGCGGCCCTGGCGTTCATCATGCTCATCATCATCGGTATCACCACCCTGTTCGACAAGGACAAGGAGCAAGCGGAAGGAGGGCTGATCTGAGATGAAGAAGTTCTTTGCCAAGCTCTATCTCTGGATCCTGCTGGTCATCCTGTATGCCCCGCTGGTGTTCATCGCCGTGTTCTCCTTCACGGAGAGCAAGGTGCTGGGCAGCTGGGAAGGATTCTCCACCCACCTGTACCGGAACCTCCTGACCGGGCAGATGCAGGGGAACTCCTCCCTGCTCGCCGCGGTTGAGAACACCCTTCTCATCGCGCTCATCGCCGCCGCCTTCTCCACCCTCCTCGGGACCGTTGCCGCCATCGGCATCCACAACCTCAAGGGACGGAAGAAGAAGGCCGTGACCTTCCTGAACAACATCCCGATGATCAACCCGGACATCATCACCGGTGTCTCGCTGTTCCTGCTGTTCGTCTTCCTGCACTTCAGCCAGGGTTACGTGACCGTGGTCCTCGCACACATCACTTTCTGCACCCCGTACGTGGTGCTGAGCGTGCTCCCGAAGCTCCAGCAGATGAACCCGAACATCTACGAGGCTGCCCTGGACCTCGGCGCCACACCGTCGCAGGCCCTGTGGAAGGTGCTGGTCCCGGAACTGCGGCCGGGCATGGTCTCCGGCTTCATCCTCGCCTTCACGATGTCCCTGGACGATTTCGCCGTGACGTTCTTCACGCGCGGCACCATCGGCCTGGACACCCTGTCCACCTATATCTACACGGATGCGAGAAAGGGCGGCCTCACTCCCGAGCTGCGGCCGCTGATGACACTGATCTTCCTCGTCATCCTCATCCTCCTTGTGATTATCAACGTCCGTCAGGACCGTCTCCAGAAACAAAACGAAAACCGATGAAAAGAATCCTGATCACCCTTGCGGCCGTCGCCCTCCTCGCCGGCTGCGCCGAGGACCGCACCCACGTCCTCAAGGTTTACAACTGGTCCGACTACATCGACGAGGCTGCCATCCCCGAGTTCGAGCAGTGGTATGAAGAGCAGACCGGCGAGAAAGTCAAGGTCATCTACCAGACCTTCGACATCAACGAGACCATGCTCTCCAAGATCGAGAAGGGACACGAGGACTACGACGTCGTGTGTCCGTCCGACTCTATCATCGAGCGCATGCTCCAGAGCGACCTCCTGCTGCCCCTGGACCGCAACTTCGGCGATACGCCCAACTACATCGACGAGAACCTCTCGCCGTACATCCGCGCCTGCTTCGACAAGATGGACGGGAAGGGCAAGAACGCCAACGACTACTCCGTGGGCTACATGTGGGGCACCACCGGCATCCTGTACAACGCCAAGTACGTGACCGACGAGGAAGCCTCCACCTGGGACATCGTCAAGAATCCCAAGTTCGCCGACCGCATCTTCATCAAGGACTCCGCCCGCGACGTCTATTCCCAGCTCATCCTGAAGATCAAGGAGCAGGATATCGCCGACGGCAAGGTCACCATGGACCAGCTCATGAACTACACCACCGATGCGGACATCGCCGCCGTGGAGGAGTACATGAAGGACGTAAAGCCCCTCGTGGCCGGCTGGGAGGCCGATTTCGGCAAGGATCAGATGGTCCAGGAACTCGGCTACGTGAACCTCACCTGGAGCGGTGACGGCGTGTGGGCCATCGACGAGGCCGCCGAGCTCGGCGTGGACCTCCGCTACACCCTCCCGAAGGAAGGCTTTACCGTCTGGTTCGACGGCTGGGTCATCCCCAAGTATGCGCAGAACGCCAAGGCC
>JAFUDV010000076.1 GCA_017464245.1 Bacteroidales bacterium
AAGAAGGGGCTCAAGAAGAGCGACTGGCGCTACCTCACCGAGGGTGAGGTGAACATCCTGAAGATGGGGGCATACGTATAATGGCACACAAGGCAGGTTTCGTCAACATCATCGGCAACCCGAACGTCGGGAAGTCCACCCTGATGAATGCGCTTGTCGGGGAGAAGCTCTCCATCGTCACGGCGAAGGCCCAGACCACGCGGCACCGCATCATGGGCATCGTGAACGGGGAGGACTACCAGATCGTATATTCCGACACCCCCGGCATCCTCAAGACCAACTACCGGCTCCAGCAGAACATGCTGGACTTCGTGGACACGGCCATCGGCGACGCGGACATCATCCTCTATGTCACCGACACCGTGGAGAAGGGCGACAAGAACGAGGCCTACATCGAAAAACTCGCGAAGGTCGATTGCCCCATCATCCTGGTGATCAACAAGATCGACATCTCCACCCAGGAGAAGGTCGTGGAACTGATGCAGTGGTGGCACGAGAAGCTCCCGAAGGCGGAGATCATCCCCGCGTCGGCCCAGGAGAAATTCAACCTGGAGAGCATCCTGGAGGCGGTTTCCAGCCGCCTTCCGGAGGCTCCGGCCTGGTTCGACAAGGACCAGTTCACGGACAAGAACCTCCGCTTCTTCGCCTCGGAGATCCTGCGGGAGAAGATCTTCCTCAACTACAGCGAGGAGATCCCCTACAGCTGCCAGGTGGAGATCGAAGCCTTCCACGAAGGCGAGGAGCGCTATGAGATCAGCGCCGTCATCTATGTAATGCGCGAGTCCCAGAAGGGCATCATCATCGGCAAGAAGGGCGCCGCCCTGAAGAAGGTGGGCACCGAGGCCCGCCTGGAGATGGAGGACTTCTTCCAGAAGAAGGTCTTCCTCTCCACCTTTGTGAAAGTGGACCCCGACTGGCGGGAGAACCGCAAGGAACTCCGCCGGTTCGGGTACGAATTCTAAACCAGAGACTATGAGCGAAGATTGGGACGACATCCGGGAGGAACAGCCTGAGGAGCAGGAAAACGGACAGGAACTCGCAGAAGAGGCGCAGGAGACGGGGAAATTCACCCGCCTGCTGGGCAGCGACAGCCGGAAGTACAAGCTGTCCGGCATGTTCAAGGACTGGTTCCTGGACTATTCCTCGTACGTGATCCTGCAGCGGGCGGTGCCGCACATCGTGGACGGGCTCAAGCCGGTCCAGCGCCGCGTGCTGCACGCGATGTACCGGATCGACGACGGCCGGTACACGAAGGTCGCGAACATCGTGGGCCAGGCCATGCAGTACCACCCGCACGGCGACGCGTCCATCCTGGGCGCCCTCGTGCAACTGGGCCAGAAGGGCTACGCCGTGGACTGCCAGGGAAACTGGGGAAACATCCTCACGGGCGACTCCAATGCGGCGGCGAGGTACATCGAGGCGCGCCTGTCCAAGTTCGCGAAGGAAGTGATCTTCGACCCCAAGGTCACGACCTGGATGACTTCCTACGACGGCCGCAACCAGGAGCCGACGGAACTCCCGGTGCGTTTCCCGCTCCTGCTCGCGCAGGGCACGGAAGGCATCGCCGTGGGCATGCAGTCCCGCATCCTTCCCCATAACTTCAACGAACTCATCGACGCCTCCGTCGCCATCCTGAAGGAGGAACCCTACGAGCTGTATCCCGACTTCCCCACCGGCGGCCTCGCGGACTGCTCGAAGTACAACCACGGCCGCCGCGGCGGCCAGGTGAAGATCCGCGCCCGCATCGAGAAGGTGGACAAGAGCACGGTCACCATCACCGAGATCCCTTACGGGAAGACCTCCCACATCATCATCGACAGCATCCTGAAGGCCAAGGACAAGGGCAAGATCAAGATCAAGAAGATCGAGGACATGACCACGGACAAGGTGGAGATCGTCATCCACCTCCCGGCCGACGTGTCCCCGGACAAGACCATCGACGCCCTGTACGCGTTCACGGACTGCGAGACCACCATCAACCCGAACGCCTGCGTCATCAAGGAGGACAAGCCGCAGTTCCTGTCCGTCAATGACATCCTCGAGTACGATACGTACCACACCCGCGAGCTCCTGGGCCGCGAGCTGGAGATCAAGCTCGGCGAGCTGGAGGACCAGTGGCACTACGACTCCCTGGAGCGCATCTTCTTCGAGAACCGCATCTACAAGGTGCTGGAGCAGAACCAGCGCGACTGGGAGGAACAGCTGGAGGATATCTTCTCGCAGATGAAGCAGTACCAGGACCTCCTCCACCGCGAGATCGTGATGGACGACATCCTGAAACTCGTGGAGAAGCCGGTCCGCAAGATCTCCAAGTTCGACACCAAGGCCCTGGACGAGAAGATCTACGCCCTGGAGGACGAGATGAAGGACGTGCGGGACAAACTCGCGCACCTCACCGAGTACACCATCGACTGGTTCAAGTCCCTGAAGAAAAAATACGGCAAGGACCACCCGCGCCTGACGGAAATTACCTCCTTCGAAACCATCGCCGCGACCAAGGTCGTGAACAACAACGCGAAGTTGTATGCGAACCTCGCCGAGGGCTTCGTGGGCATCGGCCTCAAGAACGCCGACGGCGGTGAGTTCATCTCCGAGTGCTCCGACCTGTCGGAGATCATCGGCATCGGCCGCGACGGCAAGTACCGGGTGACCAAGGTATCGGACAAGGCCTTCTTCGGGAAGGACCTCCTGTACGCCGGCGTTTTCAACCGCAACGACGCCCGGACCATCTACAACGTCATCTACCGGGAGGGCAAGGGCTCAGTCCATTATGCCAAGCGCTTCGCCATCACCTCCATCACCAGGGACAAGGAATATGACATCACCACCGGGGCCGAGGGTTCCCGGATCCTCTGGTTCACGGTGAACCACAACGGCGAGGCGGAAACGGTGAAGATCGGCCTGCGCCCGAAGAAGGGCATCAAGAAGACCCAGCTCGAGTACGACTTCTCCACCCTGGCCATCAAGGGACGCAGTTCCCGGGGTAACCTCGTGACCAAGTACGCGATCGCGAAGATCCAGCTCAAGGCCAAGGGCGTCACCACCCTGGGCGGCAAGGACATCTGGTACGACCCCGACATCCAGCGCCTCAACGAGGACGGCCGCGGCGACTATGTAGGCGAGTTCACCGGCAACGACCGCGTGCTGGCCGTCTTCTCCGACGGTTCCTACTACACGACCAACTACGAGACCGTGAACAAGTACCAGGGCGACGTCATCCGGATCGAGAAACTGGACCCGGGCCTCACCTACACGGTCCTGTACTGGGACAATGCCGTCAAGGCATTCTACATCAAACGGTTCAGTTTCGTGGAGAGCAACAACACGCCCGTCTCCTTCATCTCCGACGCCAAGGGATCCAAACTCGTGGACATCTCCGCGGACCTGCACCCGCAGGTGAAACTCACCTTCGGCGGCCGCCAGGAAGGACGCGAGGCGGAAGTGCTGGACGCCGAGGAGTTCATCGCCAAGAAGGGCCTCACGGCCAAGGGCAAGAAGTGCAGCGCGCTGGACCTCGCCGCCGTGGAGTTCGTCGAGCCGCTCCACAAGCCGGAGGACGACATCGTCCCCGAAGAGCCCGAACCCGTGGACATCGAGATCGACGACGAGGACGACCTCCCGGAGGCCTCCCCCGCCCCCGAACCCACGGCCGAAGGCGGCGAAGCGGCCGAACTCCTCAAGAAGGACGATCCCGAAGAGCCCGCCGATTTTACTGATTGGACGCTGTTTTAGAGGGAAGAGATGATGATCTCGTCAGAGACCTCATCCGGAGAAAGACCGTCCGTGTCGATGACGACATGGGCGGTTTTTTCGTAGAGGGGTTCGCGGGCGGCGAGGCGCTCCGCCATCGCGTCATCGGCGAGCGGACGGCCGGCGGTTTCGCCGGCAAGGCGCTGCTGGAGGGTCTCCAGGGTAGCCCGGAGATAGATGCAGACGGTCTTTTCGTGCAGGAGGGCGGACGAGGCAGGCGCGACGACGGCGCCGCCGCCGAGGGAGAGAACGGCCGTGGATTCGCCGTACTTTTCCACCGTCTGCTTCAGGAGACGGGCTTCCAACTGGCGGAAGGCCGGTTCGCCGTCCTGCGCGAAGATGTCCGGGATGGATTTCCCGGCCTTTTTCACGATGAGGTCGTCCAGGTCCAGGAACGGGCAGCCGAGCGCATCGGCAAGGATGCGCCCGACCGTCGTCTTCCCGCTTCCCATGAAGCCGCACAGCGCTACGATCATCGGCCCAGCGCGACAGTCACCGTGTTGTCCACGGGGAGATAATACTTGTAGAAGGCGTTCTCGCCCAGCTTGGAGTAACGGGCAACGAGGGCATTGAGCTGAGGCTCCAGGTACGGGAGCGTATCGGCATACTCGTCGTCCTTTACCGTGAGCCCGTCCTGCCGGAGGGCATACTGCCGGAACTGGCCGGGGATGTCGGCCCGCTTGAGGAAGGCGTCCATGCCGGCATAGCTGTCGATTTCCCGGAGCTGGGCGCGGTACTTGTCGAACATCCAGGAGGCGAAGCGCATCTGCGTAGCCTTGCGGTTGCAGGCGACGTAGAAGGTGGACGCACGGGTCGTGTCCATGGGCACGAACACGTCCGGCATGATGCCGCCCCCGCCATAGACGGTGCGGCCGCTGCGGGTGCGGTGGACATCCTCCTTGTTGAGTTTCACGCTGTCCGCGGAGAAGATCTCGCCGCCGGTGTAGCGCTCGTAGATGTCGTACTCGTAATTGTCGTAGGGTTTCTGGATGCAACGCCCCGAAGGGGTGTAGAACCGGGCGACGGTGAGCCGGAGGCCGGATCCGTCCGTGAAGTAGAACGGCTCCTGCACAAGGCCCTTGCCGAAGGACCGGCGGCCGACGATGGTGCCGCGGTCGTTGTCCTGGATGGCCCCGGCGAAGATTTCGCTGGAAGAGGCGGAGTTCTCGCTGATCAGCACGAGGAGCGAAACATCCCGGAGCTTGCCCCGGCCGTCGGCCCGGTACACCTCCCGGGCGCGATGGAGACCCTCCATATAGACGATGGTGTCCCCCCGGGACAGGAACTCGTTGGAGAGAAGGAGCGCCTGGTCCAGAAAGCCGCCGGAATTGTCCCGGATGTCCATCACCAGACGGCGCATGCCCTGGTCCGTCAGGGCCGAGTAGGCCTCCACGAAATCCTTGTGGGTGGTCCGGGAGAACTTCTGAAGCCGGATATAGCCGGTCGTGTCATCCACCATGAAGGACGCGTCGATGCTGTGCAGGGGAATCTTTCCGCGGGTGATCTCGAACGGGATCTCCTCCCCCGCCCGCCGGACGGTCACGGTGACCTTCGTCCCGGCGGGACCCTTCATCCGGCGGACCATGCTGTCCTGCGGGAACTTCACGCCGGCGATGACCTTGTCATCCACCTTCAGGAGACGGTCGCCGGTGAGGAGACCGGCCTTCTCGGAAGGACCGCCCGCGATGACTTCCAGGACGATGGCCGTGTCGTTCGGGACATTGAACTGGATGCCGATGCCCTCGAAATTCCCGGAAAGTTCCTCCTCGGCCGCCTCCAGCTTCACGGGGGGCATGTACACCGAGTGCGGGTCCAGTTTCGCCAGGGCTCCGGCGATGGCCGCGTCGGTCATCCCGGCCTGGTCGATGGTATCGACATAGTTCTTCTCGATCTGGTCCAGCATGAGGTTCAGCTTCCGCCATTCCACATACTTGGCGCTGAGGATCTTGCGGCTCTCCCGGTAACGGACGACCGTGAGTGTGAGAAGGACGCCCATCAGGACGCCCATCAGGATCTCCGCGATGCGGAGCAGGGTCTGTTTCTTGTCGGACATGTCGGAGGGATCAGTCGACCTTTTCCACCTGGATGCCGGCCCGCCGGAGCAGGTCCACCCCGTCGGTCAGCCGGTATTCGTCCCGGTACACCACCCGCTTGATGCCGGACTGGATGATGAGCTTGGAGCACTCCAGACACGGGGAGGCGGTGACGTACAGGGTGGCGCCTTCGCTGCTGTTGCCGGATTTCGCCACCTTGGTGATGGCATTGGCCTCGGCGTGCAGGACGTAGGGTTTCGTAACCCCGTCCTCCTCGCACACGTTCTCGAAGCCGGACGGCGTCCCGTTGTAGCCGTCGGAGATGATCATCCGGTCCTTCACCAGGAGGGCTCCCACCTTGCGGCGCTTGCAGTAGGAGTTCTGGGCCCAGATCTCTGCCATCTGCAGGTAGCTGTGGTCGAATTTTTCCATTAGTTCCTTTGATAGAGGTAACGCTTGACGCTCTTCTTGGGGGTGCGTTCGAAGTCCTCGGGCATGAACTCCACCTTGCGGATCTGCGCATACTTCGGGAGCTCGGAGTTGATGTCCGGCAGGACGCCGAGGAGGCGCTCCTTGAGGGCGTCGCGGCTCATGCCGTCCAGCTCGCCCTGGTGCCAGTCGGGATAGATGAGGGCGGTAAGGCCGCCGTCGTCCTCCACCACGAGGGAATCCACGACGTAGGTGTAGTTGTTGATCACGGCCTCGAGCTCCTCCGGATAGATGTTCTGGCCGGAAGGGCCCAGGATCATGCACTTGGAGCGGCCGCGGAGGAACAGGTACCCGTCCTCGTCGATCACGCCCATGTCACCGGTCCGGAACCAGCCGTCCTCGGTGAAGGAGTCCCGGGTGGCCTGTTCGTTCTTGAAGTAGCCCAGGCACACGTTCGGTCCGGTCACCTGCACCTCGCCCGGAATGTTGCGGGGATCCGGGGAGTCGATGCGAATCTGCATGTTCTTGGCCGCACGGCCGGCGGAACCCACCTTGACCTTGTCCCAGTGGGCATAGCCGATGATGGGGGCGCACTCGGTCATGCCGTAGCCCACCGTGTAGTGGAAGCCGATCTTGTGCAGGAACTGCTCCACCTCGGGGTTGAAGGCCGCACCGCCCAGGATCACCTCCTCGAACTGGCCGCCGAAGGCCGACGTGAGCTCGGTGCAGAACCGCTTCGCGATGGCCCGGTCCAGCACCGGGATGTTCATCAGGAACTTGATCTTGTTCTTGTCGATCATGGGCTTGAGCTTGGTCTTATAGACCTTCTCGATCACCAGCGGAACGGCGATGATGATGTCGGGATGGATCTCGGCGAAGGCCTTCATGATGATCTTCGGACTCGGGACCCGGCTCAGGAAGTGCACGTGCATGCCGCAGGTCATCTCATACAGGAACTCGAACATCATGCCGTACATGTGGGCCGACGGAAGCATGGATACGCACTGCATGCCGGGCTTCAGCATCGGGCAGGCGTCGTTCTTGGCGAAGTCGATGTTGGAGTACAGCGCCCGGTACGGGATCATCACGCCCTTGGAGAAGCCGGAGGTGCCGGAAGTGTAGTTGATGACCGCCAGTTCCTC
The DNA here is from genome assembly GCA_017464245.1 of Bacteroidales bacterium. Lineage (GTDB taxonomy): Bacteria > Bacteroidota > Bacteroidia > Bacteroidales > UBA932 > Cryptobacteroides. The sequence goes on from JAFUDV010000076.1 coordinate 7,355, forward strand.
GGGGCTGTCCTCGTAGTAGTCGAGATGCTCGGGGCCGAAATAATCCGGATACTTGCGGCCGAAGGACTCATTCAGATGCTCGCGGACATAGGCGCGCTCCTCGGTATCGGCAAACAGGAACTTGAAGGTATTGATCTGGACGACGACGGACAGGCCCGGCATCTCGTCCTGGGAAAGGCCCTCCCAGATGACCTCGTCCACGAACAGGACGCGGGCCTCGGAGTGGTTCACCAGGTAATGGATGTTGCCGGCCTTGAACTCATGCAGGATGGGGACGGCCACGGCGCCATAGGTGAGGGCGGCGAGGAAACTGACGCCCCAGTTGGCCTGGTTGCGGGAACAGATGGCCACCTTGTCGCCTTTCCGGAGGCCGCACTGCTCGAAGGCGATGTGCAGCTTGGCAATGCGGCGCGCGACATCCCGGTAGGACAGCGTCACGCCCTGGTAATTGGACAGCGCAGGACGGTCCCAGTTTTCCCGGAAGCTGTTCTCGATGATCTTGTTGACTGATTTGAATTCCATTATGACGGATCAGGTTTTAGTTTTGCAGTTTGATGTCACGGGTCTTCCCGTCGTAGCATTCCACGGTAATCCCGCGGGACGACGGGGAGACCTCCGAATCCGGGCGGATCATCTTTCCGCCCTCGTCCTTGGTGAGGGGCTCGCCGCCTTCGAACCCGTACACGAGGGTGCGGATGGACGTGCGGACCACCCAGTATTTCCTGCCTTTCACCTCCAGGAGCTCCGGAAGCGCCTTGACGGTCTCGGGGGCGCGGATGCCCTTCCAGCCGGAGGCCTTCTGGCCATGGAGGTTGTACATTTCCAGGGAATTGTCCTTGTGGAGGACCATCACGGTGTAGCCCTTGGCACCAGTGAAGTCATAGGCCTGCGGGCCCAGGAGGACGGGCTTTCCGAGGTCCACCGGGAAACCGCCCACGAAACGGCCCAGACGGTCGATCAGGAACAGCGACTGTCCGGCGGCGAACAGGAACTGGACCTTGCCGTTGGCATAGTAGTCGATGCTTTCCACGTAACCGCAGAGGGGCTGCTTGAACGGAACGCCCCAGACGCCCTTGCCGTTCTCGTCGTTCAGGCACAGGGACAGCTGCTTGTTCTGGTAGAAGGAGTTGGTCTTTCCGGTGGAGCTGTTGAGCACCGGGAACGGTCCCGCGGGAACCACCACGGTCGTATCGCGTTCCAGCACCTGCACCTTGTTGCCCTTGAGCGCGCGCTTGTCCAGCGAGATGCGGATATCCGGCTTCCCGGCACCCAGGTCGATGCCCGCCAGCGCGGGGGCATAGGCCGATCCGGTCACATACGCACCCAGGGCGGCGGCGGGCTCCTTCGCGAAGAGGTCCGTCAGCACGGAGGGAGCGTCCGTCACGGAGGCATAGGCCACGAATCCGGCCGGCAGGGAAAGGCCGGCGTCGGCGAGGCGGTCCTTGAGCGGATAGTCCAGGAACTTCCGGTCCATGAAGGGGCCGGCGGAAGCGGCGGTGCCCATCACGGTCCAATGGCCGGGCAGCGGCACGCACAGGGTGTCGGTCACCTGGAAGATGTCGCCGAGCAGGACGGCGAGGCAGCCCGGATAGGCGTTGGTCCCGGCGGGAATGTCCCGTCCGGTCTTCACCAGGAGGACATCCTGCCGGATGCCGTCCAGCTGATAGGCAGCGCGGACCGCTTCCTTCACCTGGAAGTGCTGCGCCCACTGTTCCGGCGTCATCTCACGGCCGGACTTGGACTTGAGGGCCTTGTCGTAGGCCTGGAGCTTTCCCTTTGCATCCTTGAAATGGCGGTAATGCTCCAGGTAAGCGTCGATGCTCCCGAGCGGAAGGGACACGGCATAGTCCGTATAATAAGGTAGCACCTCCGCAAAGGATGCGGCCGGCGTGGAAAATCCCGCGAAGGCGGACAGGAAGCCGGTGGTCTTTTCCGGGCTCTCCGCCGATCCTTTCAGCACGATATGCCTGTCGTCGGCCTCCGTGATCTCGAAAGCGGTCCAGTCCGCGAGGGTGCGGATAAAATCCGTCTGCTTGCGCACGCGGGCGGTGGACCACACCTGGAGGATCTTCGGTACCTGCCGGGAAGAGAGGAACACGACGGCGGAGCCACCGGTGCGGGCCGTCAGTTCCGGGAGGCCGGGCGCCTCGAGGATGCAGATGCCCTCGTCCAGGTGACGGCAGGAGGAATTCAGGAGCGTCTCGGAGCGGGAGGCCAGCAGGAGCCCGTCCTGCACCGTCGTCTTGAGACCTGCCTTTTCCGCGAGCGCCGCATAGGGGGCGAGGGCCGTGGAATCGAACTGTTTCAGTTCCATGGCCACCAGGGGCACCAGGGAGCCGCTGTTGTGCAGGGAGACCAGCATCCGGTGTTCCCCCGCCCGGGCGAGATAGTCCATGAGGGCCGGGCTGTCCGGGGCCAGGAAGGAGCGCAGGACGCCCGTGGAATCCGCCAGGATCCGGCGGGCCTTCGACGATCCGTCGAAGCAGAACACCGCGGCCGCATCGGCCGGGACGGCCCGCAGGAGCGGATACTCCGTCCGGGTGGCGGCCTGCTTGGGTTTGTCGTCGCTGTAGAGCCTTGCCACCGCCCACGCGATGCCGGCGAGCATCAGCGCGATGACGGCTACCGATATGACGGTGAGTTTCTTGTTCATCTTCGCACCCGGCGCATATTGCGCCAGAATATGCAAAGTTAATCAATTATTCCAAATAATGACGGCGTTCCGGATAGAAAGTGAGTTTCCATCCCGAACCGGCCCGATGGCCGTGGAAAAGTGCAGCCGGCCTGTTGATAACTTTTTGTGGAAAAATTTGGAAAATTTTGGATGAAAATGGAAAGCTTTTACTATCTTTGCACTCAGCGTGAAAGAAAGATAAAGTTCAACCCAAAAGACGATGGTCAGGTTCTTCGGAAAGGCAGCCGGAAAGGTGGATGACAAGGGACGCGTAGTGTTCCCTGCCATCTTCCGCGACGTCTTCGCCCGCGAGGGCGAGGAGGACATGACCCTGGTCATCAAGAAGAGCGTCCAGGGCGATTGCCTGAACCTGTTCACCCGCGCCGAGTGGGAGCGCAGGGCGGACAAGGTCCTGGAGGGGCTCGACACCGAACTCAATCCCGAGCACGCCGCGTTCTGGAGCAAGTACAACGATGGCGTCTTCTACATCGTCCCCGACGGGAAACTGGGCCGCCTCAACATTCCTTCAGAACTGCTTTCAGAGACAGGTTTAACCAAGGAAGTTGTGTTTGCGGGAGTCGGTTACAAGATCGAAATCTGGCCCAAGGAAATGCGTGCGTCCACCCTGATGACGGACGGCCAGTTCAAGGAAACCGCAGCGAGACTGTCCGACAAGAGATAGGAGGTCCCGCAACATGTCCGAATATCATATCCCTGTGATGCTCGAAGAGAGCATTTCAGCCCTCATCACATCTGCTGACGGCGTTTACGCCGATGCCACTTTCGGAGGCGGTGGCCACACTGCCGAACTCCTTTCACGCTTACACGATGGCGCGCGCGTCATCGCCTTCGATCGTGACGCAGATGCCCTGGGGAACGCCCCGGATGATCCGAGGCTGACCCTGGTCCACAACAACTTCCGCTTCATCGAGAACTACGCCCGCCACTACGGGGTCCGTTTCGACGGCATCCTGGCGGACCTGGGCGTCTCCTCCCACCAGTTCGACACCGCGGAGCGCGGCTTCTCCTTCCGCTACGAGGAGGCCCCGCTGGACATGCGGATGAACGGACAGGCCGGGACCACCGCCGCGGACATCGTGAATACCTATGCCGTGGAAGACCTCGAGCGTATCCTCCGCCTGTGGGGCGAGGTGGACGGGGCCGGCAAAGCCGCCCGCCTCATCGCCGCCGCCCGCGACGCGCAGGAGATCCGCACCACCGGCGACCTGGACCGCGCCGTAGCACGCCTCCTCCCGAAGGGGGCGGAGCACAAGGTCCTCGCGAAGATCTACCAGGCCCTCCGCATCGAGGTGAACCAGGAGATGCGCTCCCTCGAGAAGTTCCTCGAAGGGGCCACCGCCTCCCTGAAGGAGGGCGGACGGCTCGTGGTCATCACCTACCACAGCCTGGAGGACCGCATGGTGAAGAACTTCATCCGCACCGGCAACGTGGAAGGCCGGGAGGACAAGGACCTTTACGGCCGCGCCAGTTCTCCGCTGGAGGCCGTGAACCGCAAGCCCCTCCTCCCCCGGGAGGAAGAGATCGCCCTGAACACCCGCGCCCGGAGCGCCAAGCTCCGGATCGCCGAAAAGAAGGAGGCGACGGCATGAGTTTCAGCGTGAACACCGTCTGGAAGAGCATCCGGAACGCCTTCCGCGCCCTGAGCCGGGGAGAGCTTCTCCTCTCGCTGGGCGTCCATAAGTACTACCTGCACATCCTCTACCTGTTCGTGCTCGCCTGGATCTCCATCCTGCTGAGCCTCAAGGTGGACAGCACCCTGACCCAGGTGGAGGAGAACAAGAAGGACCTCCGCGACCTGGAGGTCTATCATGCCGAGAAGGAGGCCGAACTGGTGCGGCTGCACAGCGCATCCACCACCTCGAGGCGCCTGAAGGAACTCGGGTCCGACGTCTCCCTGCCGGAGAAGCCGGCCGTCAAACTGGACAGGAAATGAGCGTACGCAAGAAAGGACAGCAAGTCGAGATCAAGGACAAGATCGAGAACCGGGACCGCATCCACCTCGTGATGACGGCCCTGACGATGCTGTTCATCGTCCTGTCCGTCGGAATCGTCATCTGCATCGTCCACATCCAGGCGACCTTCCGCGTGGACCCGAAGGTCATCAACGTCTTCCGTCCCCGTCCCGACAAGTACGTGGAAGTGCCCAAGCGGGGCCGCATCCTCGCCGAGGACGGCCGCCCGCTGGCCATCACCACGCCCCTGTACAACATCTACATGGACTGCACCGTCCGCAAGGAGGAGTTCCTGGAGATGGACCGCAAGGAGGATGCCCGCCGCCGGCGCCTCCAGGAGAAGGGAGAGGAACTCGCCGCCCCCGTCCATAAGGGCGCCAAATCCGAACAGGACTGGCAGGAGAAGGCCCGCGCCCTCTCCGGGGATCTTGCCCGCCTGTTCCCGGCCAAAACGGCCGACCAGTATTTCAAGGAGATCCTCGACGGCCGCGACCAGGGGAAGAAGCACATGCTCATCCGCCGGAACGTGAGCCACGCCACGCTGAACCGGCTCAAGGAGCTCCCGCTTTTCAACGAGGGCGGCTACAAGGGCGGCCTCATCGCCGAGGAGCATGACGAGCGCATCTACCCGTACGACACCCTGGCCCGCCGCGTCATCGGCTACGTCCGCGAGCAGGGCCGCATCGGCATCGAAGGAACCTATGACTACGAGCTCCACGGACGCGAGGGCGTCCAGTGGCGCCGGGTCACCGACGACCGCAAGTACATCCGCGACTTCGACAGCACGGCGGTCAAGGCCGTGGACGGCAACGACGTCCGCACCACCCTGAACATCGACTTCCAGGACATCGCCGACCGGGCCCTCCGCCGGCAGATCGCCGACGACCCGCAGATCCGGGCCGGCATCGTGGTCCTGATGGAGGCGGAGACCGGCGCCATCCGCGCGATGGTGAACCTCTCCCGCGACACCATCCCCGGCTCCAAACTCTGGGAACGGGACAACCTCGTCCTCAAGGAAGTGGGCGAACAGGGCTCCGTGATGAAGACCGTCACCCTCCTCTCCCTGGTGGAGGACGGCTACGTGCAGTCCCTGGAGGAGACCATCCCCACGAACCACGGCGCGGTCCCCGGCTACAACCAGGACACCCATATCCTGGACTACGAACGACTGACCGGGCGCAAGGAGGTCACGGTGAAGCACGGCTTCGAGATTTCCTCCAACTACGTGTTCACCTATCTCCCGGAGAAGTTCTACGGGGAGAATCCGCAGGAGTTCTTCGACCATATCTATTCCTACCGGCTGGGCGAGAAGTTCGACTTCGACCTGGACGGTCTCGGGACCCCGGTCGTGAACCGTCCCGGCACGCCGGGCTGGAGCCGCACCACCCTGGGCACCACCGCCTACGGCTACGGCATGTCCGTCACGCCCCTCCACGTGGCGACCTTCTACAACGCCATCGCCAACAAGGGCCGGATGATGAAGCCCTACCTGGTGGAGAGCATCGAGAAGGACGGGAAGGTGGTCAAGCAGTACGGGCCCTCCGTGCTGAACACCATCTGCACCCGGGCCACGGCCGACACGGTCACCCGCGCCCTCAAGGCCGTCGTGGACGACGGTACCGCCAAGCGCCTGAAGGACGCGAAGCTCTCCGTCGCCGGCAAGACGGGCACCGCCCAGGTGGTCCTCACCCCGAAGGAACGGCACGGCAGCGCCGACCCGTACCACGACCCGTGGGGACGCAAGAAGAACCAGGGAACCTTCGTCGGGTTCTTCCCGGCCGAGAATCCCAAGTACACCATCCTCGTGACCGTGTATTCCTACCTGTCCGGCATGAGCTTCTACGGCGGCACGAAGCCGGCCATGGCCGTGCGGGAGATCGTGGACAACATCTATGCGATCGACGATTCCTGGTCCGGCCATGCCACGAGCACCGCACAGCTGCCCCGGATGGAGGCGCGCACGGCCGATGCCGGCTCCGACGTCCCGGACCTGAAGGGATTCGGCCTGGCGGACGCCCTGTACGCCGTGGAGAACGCAGGGTTCAAGTGCAGCTATGAAGGGTCCGGCCACGTGACGTCCCAGTCCCCCGCCCCGGGGAAGCAGCTGAAGAAAGGGGAAACCGTCCGACTGACTTTGAAATGAAACTGAAAGACATCATACTGGATATCGGCGCCGTGGAGACCCGCGGCAGCCTGGATCTCGACATCACCTCCATTACCTGCGACTCCCGGGAAGTCGTTCCCGGTGCCCTGTTCATCGCCGTCAAGGGTTTTGCGAGCGACGGGCACAAATACATCGCCTCCGCCCTGGAAAAAGGCGCAGCGGCCATCATGTACGAGACAGAAGGTGCCTCCGTCTCCCCGTCAGCCACGCTTATACGTGTCACCAACAGCCGGCACGCGGTGGCGATCGCGGCGGACGCGTTCTACGGCCATCCGTCCCGGAAACTGTCCCTCGTGGGCATTACGGGGACGAACGGGAAGACGACGACCGTCACCCTGCTGTACCGCCTGTTCAAGGCCCTGGGCCATCCCTGCGGCCTGCTGTCCACCATCGCCAACTACGTGGACGACCGTCGGCTGGAAACGGCCAACACCACGGCCGATCCCATCACCATCAACCGTCTCCTTTCGGAGATGGTGGACGCCGGATGCGGCTATTGCTTCATGGAGGTGAGTTCCATCGGCGTGGAGCAGGAGCGCGTGGCCGGGCTGCAGTTCGCCGCCGGCATTTTCTCCAACCTCACCCACGACCATCTGGACTACCACAAGACCTTCGCCGAGTATCTCCGCTGCAAGAAGCTGTTCTTCGACAACCTTTCCAAGGAGGCCTTCGCCATCATCAACGTGGATGACAAGAACGGCCCCGTGATGGTCCAGAACACGGCTGCGAAGGTCGTCACCTACGCCTGCAAGCGCCTGGCGGACCACACCGCCCGCATCCTGGAGCAAAGCTTCGAGGGCATGCTCCTCCGCATCGACGGGAAGGAGACCTGGAGCCGCCTCGTGGGCGCGCACAACGCCTACAACCTCCTCGCCATCTACACGACGGCCGTCTGCCTGGGCATTCCCGTGGACGAGGTGCTGGTGGCCCTGTCCGACCTCGCCTCCGCCCCCGGCCGGCTGGAGAACATCCGCGGACCGAGGGACCTCGCCGTCGTCATCGACTATGCCCATACCCCCGATGCCCTGGAGAACGTCCTCACGACGCTCCGCGACGTCGCCCCGGAACGGCAGCTGATCTGCCTGTTCGGCTGCGGCGGCGACCGCGACAAGACCAAGCGTCCCGAAATGGCGCAGGTCGCGGTCCGGCTCGCCGACCGGCTCGTCATTACCTCCGACAACTGCCGGACCGAGGACCCGGAGGCCATCATCCGCGACATCCGCGCCGGACTGGACTGGGACGGCGTCGCCAAGTCCCTGTTCATCACGGACCGGCGCGAGGCCATCCGCACCGCCATCCTCACCGCCCCGGAAGGAGCCACCATCCTGCTCGCCGGCAAGGGGCATGAGGACTACCAGATCATCGGCCACGAAAAACACCACTTCGACGAGAAGGAAATCGTCCTGGAAACCTTCAAACAGATCCTGAAATGATTTATCACCTGTTCCAATATCTCGAGCGCGCGGGGATGGACATCCCCGGCATGGGCCTGATGCACTACCTGTCCTTCCGGGCCATGATGGCCACGGTGGCGGCCATGCTGTTCGCCCTCCTGGCCGGCAAGCGGATCATCCGCATGCTGCAGCGCCACCAGATCGGGGAGACCGTCCGCGACCTGGGCCTGCAGGGACAGATCGAGAAGAAGGGCACCCCCACCATGGGCGGCGTCATCATCATCCTCTCCATCCTCACCGGCGTCCTGTTGTTCTGCGACCTGACGAACATCTACGTGATCCTGCTGCTCGCCAGCACCCTGTGGTGCGGCGCCCTGGGCTTCACGGACGACTACATCAAGGTGTTCAAGAAGCGCAAGGAAGGCCTGTCGGAGAAGGCGAAACTCCTCGGACAGGTGGCCCTGGGCTTCATTGTCGCCCTCACCGTCTGGCTGAGCCCGGACATCGTGGTGCGCGAAAAGGTGGCCGACCCGGCCATCGAAGTCATCACGGACAATTCCGACCGCGACGTGAACACCGAGACGCAGGTCACGTCCGGCCGATACCAGGAGGAAGACGTGGTGAAGTCCACCAAGACCACCATTCCCTTCGTCAAGCGCCACGAGTTCGACTACCGCTGGCTTTCCCCGTTCAAGGGAGCCTGGGGCTGGTATGCGAAATGGGCCATCTACGTCCTGATGATCGTCCTCGTGATCACCGCCTGCTCCAACGGCACGAACCTCACCGACGGCCTGGACGGCCTCGCGGCGGGGACCTCGGCCATCGTCGGCGTGGTCCTGGGCGTCCTGGCCTGGCTGTCGGGCAACCTCATCGACTCCAACTACCTGAACATCATGTACATCCCCGGCACAGGAGAGATCGCCATCTTCCTGTCCGCCTTCGTGGGCGCGCTCATCGGCTTCCTCTGGTACAACTCCTATCCGGCGCAGGTGTTCATGGGCGATACCGGGAGCCTCACCATCGGCGGCATCATCGGCGTGAGCGCCGTCCTGATCCGCAAGGAACTCCTCCTCCCCCTGCTGTGCGGCATCTTCTTCGTGGAGAGCCTCTCCGTCCTGATGCAGCGGAGCTATTTCAAGTGGACGAAGAAGAAGTACGGCGAAGGCCGCCGTATCTGGTCGATGACCCCGCTCCACCACCATTTCCAGGACAAGAAACAGGTCCCGGGACAGGTCCTGATCCCCAAACCCGTCCCCCCGCAGCACGAAGCGAAGATCACCGCCCGCTTCTGGATCGTGGGTATCATCCTGGCGGTCTCCACCCTGGCATTGTTGAAGATCAGATAACAAGGATATGGCAAGAGTCGTCGTTCTGGGCGGCGCCGAAAGCGGAGTAGGTGCAGCCGTCCTCGCAAAAGTGAAAGGTCATGACGTCTTCCTCTCGGACAAGGGGAAGATCAAGGAAGAGTACGCCGCCACGCTCCGGAAGTGGGACATTCCCTTCGAGGAAGGGCAGCATACGGAGGAACTCATCCTCAATGCCGATGAGGTCGTGAAATCCCCCGGCATCCCGGGCACCGTGCCCATGGTGCGGAAGCTCCGGGACCAGGGTACGCACATCGTGTCCGAGATCGAGTTCGCGAGCCGGTACGACTCCGCGAAGAAGATCTGCATCACGGGTTCCAACGGCAAGACCACGACCACGTCCCTGATCTACTATCTCCTGAAGAACGCGGGGCTCAACGTGGGCCTGGGCGGCAACATCGGCAAGTCCTACGCCTATCAGGTCGCGACCGAGCACTTCGACTACTACGTCCTGGAAATCAGCAGCTTCCAGCTGGATGACGTGTACGACTTCAAGCCGGACATCGCCATCATCACCAACATCACCCCGGACCACCTGGACCGCTACGACCACAAGATGGAGAACTACGTCGCGGCGAAGTTCAACATCACCAAGAACCTCACCCCGGACGACTGCTTCATCTTCGACAGCGACGACGACATCACCATCGGCCATCTGGACAACATCATCCTCCGCTGCAAGATGCTCCCCTTCTCCCAGAAGAAGGAGGTGGAGGAAGGCGCCTTCCTCCGCGACGAGAAGATCGTCCTCCGCTACGAGAAAGAGGAGACCGACCTGTACCTCCAGGAACTCGCCCTGGGCGGGAAGCACAACATCTACAACTCCATGGCGGCCGCCCTCGCGGCGAAGGCCACGGGCATCGACAACGAGGTGATCCGCAACTCCCTCGCCACCTTCCAGCCCATCGAGCACCGCCTGGAGCCGGTCCTTTCGATCAAGGACGTGCTGTACATCAACGACTCCAAGGCCACCAACGTGGATTCCGCCTGGTACGCCCTCGAGTGCCAGAAGAAACCTGTGGTGTGGATCCTGGGCGGCACCGACAAGGGCAACGACTACTCGGTCCTCGACGACCTTGTCCGCGAGAAGGTGAAGGCCATCGTGTGCCTCGGCGTGGACAACGCGAAGATCCATGCCGCCTTCGAAGGCATGGTGGGCAGCGACCGGATCGCCGACGCGCTCTCCGCCGAGGAGGCCGTCCGCAAAGCCTCGAAGTTCGCCGAGCCCGGGGACGTGGTGCTCCTCTCCCCCTGCTGCGCCAGCTTCGACCTGTTCAAGAACTATGAGGACCGCGGCGCCCAGTTCAAGGCCGCCGTCCGCGCACTGTAAGAGCCATGGCCAGGGAGAAAACGGAGAAAAGAAGCAGGAAACGCTTCAGTGTCTGGAACTGGATGGAGGGTTTCAGAGGGGACAAGGTCATCCTGATCGTGGCCCTGCTCCTCATGCTCACGTCCGTCATCTCCGTGTTCTCGTCCACCCCGCTCCTCGCCCTGGAGAAGGGCATCGACCGGATCAGCATCATGACCTCGCAGCTGAAGGTCGTGGGCATCGGCGTAGTCGTCATCCTGCTCCTGTACATCTTCGGAAGGAGCCGGGCCTACCGGCTGGTCGGTCGGTTCGGGTTCATCCTGTCGCTCGCGATGCTCGTCATCCTGGTGGGGAACCTGAACCTCGGGATCGTGCAGGCCGGCGAGATCAACGGCGCCCGCCGCATCATCAAGGTGTTCGGGAAACAGCTCCACGTCTATGAGTTCGTGAAGGTGTTCATGGTCCTGTACCTCGCCTGGGCGCTGGACGCCTACAAGCGGGGCGAACTGAGCCTCACCCGCTTCCTGGCGGGGCGGTTCCCGAAGATGGCCTGGATCGACACGCCCATCTGGCAGAAGGTCGTCTATATCTACGCCCCCGTCCTCCTGACGCTCATCCTCGTGATGACGGGTTCCAACTCGTCGGCCCTGTTCCTCGGGCTCGTGCTGGTGCTCATCATCATCATCGGCGGCGTGCGGTTCAAGGACCTGCTGGCCTTCGGGCTGGTCGCGGTCGTAGGCATCGGCATCGTCGTGGTGGGGCACAAGACCGGCCTGCTGAAGAACAACCGCCTGGACACCGCCATCAGCCGCATCACCAACGACGACTCCGAGACGATGGACATCCTCCTGAACGCCCGTCCCGGCTCGTCCGAATACGAGGCGGCGCGGGACGAGCTCCGGCAGCCCGTCGGCGCCCTCCTCGCCATCCAGGAAGGCGGCCTGCTGGGGAAGGGCATCGGCAACAGCACCCAGAAATACGCCGTTCCCGTCATCTTCGGGGACTACATGTTCAGCTTCCTCGTGGAGGAGACCGGCATCCTCGGAGCCGTCCTCCTCATCCTCCTGTATTTCAGCCTCCTGGCCCGCGGGACCACCGTGGCGAAGGACTGCGACGACTACTTCGACAAGATCGTGGTCGCCGGCCTCACCATCCTCGTGACCGGGCAGGCCTTCATGCACATGATGGTCAACGTCCACTTCCCGCTGGTCCCCCAGACCGGGCAGACCCTGCCCCTGGTGAGCCACGGAACCACGTCCTTCCTCGTCTTCAGCGCCGTGTTCGGCATCCTGCTGTCCATCAGCCGGGAGACCTACCTGAAGATGAAGCGGCGCGAGGCCAACGCCATCTCCATCATCGAACACCAGGACGAGATCCAGACCCGGCTGGACGACCTGGACATGCTGGATTCCCGGGAAGAAAACGAAGACCCGAATGACTATGGAGCATAGACCGATACGCGCCATCATCAGCGGAGGCGGCACGGGCGGGCACATCTTCCCGGCCATCTCCATCGCGAACAAGCTCAAGGAACTGAACCCCGACACCGAGATCCTCTTCGTCGGCGCCACCGGCAAGATGGAGATGGAGAAAGTCCCGGCGGCCGGATACCGGATCGTGGGCCTCCCCATCGTGGGGATGCAGCGGCAGCTGAACCTGAAGAACGTCGTGAACGACCTCCAGGTCCCCTTCCGGATCGCCAGAAGCATCTCCATGGCCCGGCGGATCATCCGCGAGTTCAAGCCCGACATCGCCATCGGCGTGGGCGGGTATGCCAGCGCTCCCCTCCTGATGGCCGCCACCCGGATGAAGGTCCCCACCCTCATCCAGGAGCAGAACGGTTTCGCGGGCGTCACGAACAAGCTGCTGGGAAAGCGCGTGGGCAAGATCTGCGTCGCCTACGAAGGGATGGAGAAGTTCTTCCCGGCGGAGAAGATCGTCATGAGCGGCAACCCCATCCGCAAGGAAGTCTCCCTGCCCCCGACCGCCGGAATGAAGGCCGATGCCATGGACTTCTACGGCCTGGATCCGGATAAGAAGCACCTCTTCATCGTGGGCGGCAGCCTCGGCAGCGGCACGCTGAACCGGTCCATGAAACGCTGGATCGAGAACGGCTGCCCCGGCGGCGAAGACGTCGAAATCATCTGGCAGTGCGGACGGTATTACAAGAAGGGTGCGGACCAGTTCATGGAAGAGCATCCGGTGCCGTCCATCCGTCATTACGACTTCATCGCGCGGATGGACCTCGCCTATGCGGCGGCCGACGTCGTCGTCTCCCGCAGCGGCGCCAGCACGGTCTCCGAGCTGTGCGCCATGGAGAAGGCGGCGATCTTCGTCCCTTCCCCGAATGTGGCGGAGGACCACCAGACGCACAACGCGATGGCCCTGGTCCGCAAGGACGCGGCCCTCATCGTCAAGGATGCCGACGCGCCCGAAAAACTGATGGCCGTCGCGACGGAACTCCTCCGCGACCCGGAAAAGACCGCCCTCCTCGGGGCGAACGCCGGCAAGATGGCGCTCCGGGACGCGGCGCAGGTGATCTGCGACGAAGCGTATAAACTGGTGAAAGCATGAAGAACGTCTATTTCATAGGAATCGGGGGCATCGGCATGAGCGCCCTCGCCCGGTACTTCAAGTTCCGGGGATATGCGGTGTCCGGCTATGACAAGACCCCGTCGGACCTGACGGCGGCCCTCGAAGCCGAAGGCATCCCTGTCCATTACGAGGACCGTCCGGACCTCGTCCCGGCGGACGTGGAGGAGACCCTCGTCATCTATACGCCGGCTATCCACGAACTGGGCGAACTGGACGCCGTCCGCGAAAAGGGCTACCGCCTGATCAAGCGCTCCCGCGCCCTCGGCGAGGTCGCCCGGGGTCAGCGCTGCCTCGCCGTTGCCGGAACGCACGGAAAAACAACCACTTCCACCCTGACCGCCCATATCTTCACCGAGAGCGGAGAGGGCTGCACGGCCTTCCTGGGCGGCATCTCCCGCAACTACGGGACCAACCTCCTCATGAGCAAGGGCGACGTGGTCGTGGCCGAGGCCGACGAGTTCGACCGTTCCTTCCACCAGCTTTTCCCGGAAATCGCCGTGATCACCGCCATCGACGCGGACCACCTGGACATCTACGGGGACTATGCCCATGTCCTCGAGTCCTTCCGCGTCTTCGCCTCCCAGGTGAGCGGCACCCTCATCCTCAAGGAGGGACTGCCCGTCACCGCGGCCGACACGAAAGCGCACATTCTGACCTACCATTATACCCGTCCCACGGCAGACTTCCATGCCGAGAATCCCCGTCCGGACCCGCTGGGGCATTTCATCTTCGACCTCCGTTACCCGGGCGGGGTCATCCGCGACATCCGCGTGGGCGCACCCGGCTGGGTCAATGCCGAGAACAGCGTCGCCGCGGCCGCCATCGCCCTCACCTACGGGCTGGAACCGGAAGCCGTGAAGCACGCCATCGGGACCTTCCAGGGTGTCAAGCGCCGCCTGGAGGTGCACGTGAACACCCCGACGGTCTCCTATGTCGATGACTACGCCCACCATCCGGCGGAGCTCGCGACGGCCATCTCGTCCCTGAGGGACATCTTCCCCGGCCGCAAGCTCACGGCCGTCTTCCAGCCGCACCTGTACACCCGCACGCGGGACTTCGCCCCCGAATTCGCGGAGGCCCTCAGCGCCGTGGACAAGCTCATCCTCCTGCCCATCTACCCCGCCCGCGAAGAGCCCATCCCGGGTGTCACCTCCGACATCATCCTGTCGGCCGCAACCGCCCCGGAGAAGGTGCTCGTCCCCAAGGAGGAGCTGATGGAATACCTTGGAAAAGAACCCGTTGATGTGCTCGTCACCTTCGGGGCCGGCAACATCGACCGGTTCGTCGGGCCCATCACCGAACTGCTGAACGCCCGCACATGAAGCCCGTCGTCCGCTACATCGTCGCGGCATCGGCCGTGACCGCCTGCCTGTTCCTGTGGCTCCTGGGTGACCGGATGGCCGCCGGGGCCCGCCATGAGGTCACCTGCAAGGGGGTCGATGCGGTCATCGCCGACAGCCTGGAGCGGAAGTTCATCACCCCGGACGACATCCGCGACTGGATGAAGGATTACGGGACCTACGTGGGGCTCCGGCTGGACAGCGTGGACCTCCGCAGGGTGGAGACGATCATCGACGCCAAGAGCGCCGTCCGCAAGAGCCAGGCCTGGCTCACCGACGACGGCCTGCTCCACGTGAGCGTCACCCAGCGGGAGCCCGTCGTGCGCTTCCAGGGCCCCTCCGGCGGCTTCTATGCCGACCGCGAAGGCTTCCTCTTCCCCCTCCAGTCCCGCCACACCGCCCGGGTGCCGGTCGTGGACGGAGCCCTTCCCATCCAGCCGGAGAAGGATTTCAAGGGAGAGGCCGGGACCGAGGCGGAGCGCCGTTGGGTGGAATCCGTCCTCGCCCTTGTCCGGTATCTGGGCGCCCGCCCGGAATGGGCCGGCATCGTGGGACAGATCAACGTCCGGAAAGGCGGAGAGATCGTGCTCATCCCCCGGGAGGGGCAGGAGCGGTTCCTGTTCGGCCATCCCACGGACATCGACGCCAAGTTCTCCCGCATCCGGAAGTACTACGAGGGCATCGCCCCGCTGGAGAACGGCTACCGCACGGTGGACGTGCGCTTTGACGGACAGATTGTTTGCAAGAAATAACACTACGCGATATGGATGAAAGATACATTGCATCGATTGACTTAGGAACATCGAAGTTCGGCCTCTGCGTCGCCCGGGTCAAAGGGGACGACGTCCAGGTCATCTACTACAAGGAGACGCCCTCCGCAGGCATCCGGGCCAGCGTGGTCCAGAACCCGATGAAGGCGTCGGCCCCGCTCAAGAAGGCCATCGAGGAGGCCGAGAACGAACTCATGATCAAGATCCTGCAGGTGGTCGTGGGCATGCCCCGGTCCGACGTGGGACAGGAGACGGCGACCGGCCGGATCGTCCGGTCCAACCCCGACGAGTACATCTCCGAGGAGGAGGTGGAGAACCTGAAGGCGATGGCCCTGGAGTCCTATCCGCTGGACGACGCGAACAGCCAGATCATGTACGGGGCCGTGGCGCAGTCCTTCTCCATCGACGACCAGATCCAGCTCGTGGAAAGCGACGTCGTGGGCACCCTCTCCAGCGGGCTGGAGGGCAATTTCAAGGTGTTCATCGGCAGCCGCCGGGCCACCACCGCCGTGGACAAGATCTTCAATTCGATGGGTATCGCCATCGCGAAGAAATACTTCCTTCCGGACGTAGTCGCGAAGACCGTCCTCTCCGAGGAGGACCGCCAGAACGGCGTCGCCCTCGTGGACGTGGGCGCGGGCGTGACCTCCGTGGCCGTGTACCACGGCGGCATCATGCGTTCCTATGCGGCCATCCCCTTCGGCG
The DNA here is from genome assembly GCA_017464245.1 of Bacteroidales bacterium. GTDB lineage: Bacteria > Bacteroidota > Bacteroidia > Bacteroidales > UBA932 > Cryptobacteroides. Next base: position 23,643 of record JAFUDV010000076.1, read on the forward strand.
GCCGGACCATCACGAGCGACCTCCGCACCGAGTGTTCCATCTCCGAGGAACTCGCGGAGAAAATCAAGGTCAAGTTCGGCGCCTGCATGCCCGGGAAGCTCGCCTCGCTGAGCGAGAAGGTCCTGCAGATCCGCCTGACGGAGCCTTATAAGGAAGTGAGTGTCAAGTACATCTCCGAAGTCATCGACGCACGGAGCCGCGAGATCATCGACGCTATCCTCTACTACATCCAGGAGAGCGGGCTGGAGAACAACCTGCGCGGCGGCATCGTCCTCACCGGCGGCGGAGCCTCCCTCGTGAACTTCGCGAACCTGTTCAAGGAAGTGTCCGGGTACGACGTGCGCATCGGCTTCCCGAGGCACCTGTTCTCCGCTTCGGTGGGGACCGGCGTGTACAACCCGTCGGCGACGTCGGCCATCGGCATGGTCCTCGCGGCCAAGGAAGACCGGCTTCCGGACTGCATCACCCGCCCCGAGCCGGTGTGGGCCGACGCCCCCGAGGCCGCGGAAGAGGAGCCGGCGGAGGAAGAGACCGCCGAGGGCGCGTTCTTCGTTCCGGACGCCACCTACGAAAGCGGCGAGCAGGGCACGCTGATTCCCGAAGAGGAATACGGCGAGGTCCCCGCACCCGCCCAGGAGGAGGAGCCTGTCAAGGAAAAGAAGAAAAAGGAGCCCAAACCCAAGAAGGAGCCCAAGCCCCGCAGGGAGCGCATCTTCTGGAAGAAACTCGGCGAGAACGTAAAGACGGGCCTGCTGAACTTCTATGACGAAGTGACGCGGGAGGATGACGAAAACGAAAACAAGCAGTAGCCATGGAACTCGATATCAACAAGGACATCATGCCCCGCGAGTGGGGGGAGGAGAATTCCATCATCAAGGTCATCGGCGTCGGCGGCGGAGGCTGCAATGCCGTGAACTACATGTACAAGCAGAAGATCAAGGGCTGCAACTTCATCGTGTGCAACACCGACGCGCAGGCCCTGTACAAGAGCGAGGTTCCCACGAAGATACAGATGGGCGCCAAGGGGCTCGGCGCGGGCACCGACCCCACCGAGGGCCGGAACGCCGCCCTGGAGTCCCAGGACGAGATTGCGTCCAAGGTGCTGGACAACGGGACGGAGATGCTCTTCATCACCGCCGGCATGGGCGGCGGAACGGGAACGGGCGCCTCGCCGGTCATCGCCAAGATGGCGAAGGACCGCGGTATCCTCACCGTCGCCGTCGTGACCATCCCGTTCAAGAATGAAGGCAACGAGTCCCAGTCCAAGGCCGTGGACGGCATCCGGGAGCTGGAGAAGAACGTGGACAGCCTCCTGATCATCAACAACGAGAAGCTCTACGAGTTCTTCGGGGACACCCTCGCGCACGAGGCCTTTCCGATGGCCGACGAGGTGCTCGCCACCGCCGTCCGGGGCATCATCGAGGTGATCACCCAGCCGGGTTACATCAACGTGGACTTCAAGGACGTGTCCAAGATGATGCGGAACTCCGGGATGGCCCTCATGGGCACCGGCGTGGGCACGGGCAACAACCGCCTGGAGGATGCCGTGAAGGGCGCCTTCGAGTCTCCGCTCCTGAACGACTTCGACCTCAAGACGGCGAAGAACGTCCTCATCAACATCACCTCCGGCAACAACGAGCGCGGCATCAAGATGAAGGAGCTCGAGACCATCGACCAGATGATCACCGAGTACACCGGCAGCGCCAACCGCTTCAAGAAGGGCCTCATCTGGGACGACGACCCGGAGATCGGCGACAAGGTGCGCATCACCGCCATCGTCACGGGCTTCGACATGGGCAAGCTCGGGGAGATCACCGACGTGAACCTCGGGAACCTTGTCATCATCGACAGCGGATTCCAGTGGGAGACCACCTACAAGGGCCAGGAAGTCCCCCTGCCGGACGTGACGCCCTCGATCAAAGTCGGTTTCAACACCGCCGAAACTACCCGCCGCTTCCACTTCGACGCGGACTCCAAGCCCTGCCTGTGCGTGGAGCCCGGCCAGAACCTGAGCGTCCTGGAGGCCGTCCCGGCCATCCGCCGGGCGCATGCTGAGAAAAAATAGCCGCCTTACAATAGGGAGCGCCTGAATGGGAACACCTGAATAGGGAGCGCCCGACGTAGATGGGACCTGTCGCCCAACGAGACACAGATGGGAGGACCACCTTTTACGTTATACAGTGCCACTTGAGAGGTGCACCAAATTGTGCACCTCTCGAAACTCAACTTATTAAGAATCAGCGCGATGAACTTCAAGAGGTGCACGTCCGGGTGTACCTCTTGAAACACAACAATCTGACTATCAGCATCCTGCCACTTGAGAGGTGCACATAACGATGCAGCTCCGGACACAAGAAAAGAGGATAACCCAAGTCGTTTTCCTGCCGCCGTGACGCAAATGCGGAAAAACAGCCCTGGATGGCCCTCCACATGCCGACGTGGCAAGGTTTTCCGCCCAATTGGCCGTTTTTCCGGACGCGTCGGCAGCCAGAGCCCTGCAGAAGCGCGATTCGCCGCAAATGCGGCCAAGCGGCGATGATGGCTTCGTTCGTCTGTTTGGCCTCGAGCCGGCCATTGCAAAACGGTGTTTTCCGATAAAATGATTAACTTTGCAACTCCTATACGATCAATACAACGATGGAAAGAAGAACACGCGTCAGATTCGCCCCCTCTCCGACCGGTCCGCTCCATATGGGCGGCGTCCGCACGGCCTTGTACAACTACCTGTATGCCAAGCAGCACGGTGGTGATTTCATCCTCCGGATCGAGGATACGGACTCCAACCGGTTCGTCCCGGGCGCGGAGCAGTATATCATCGAAGCGCTGAACTGGTGCGGCATCGTCCCCGACGAGGGCGTGGATGCCGACGGCAAGGTGGTCGAGACCGCATCGGCCCGGCACCCGCATGCCCCGTACCGCCAGAGCCAGCGGAGGCCGATCTACCGCGAGTACGCGGAGCAGCTCGTGGAGGCCGGATGGGCCTACTACGCCTTCGACTCCGCCGAGGAACTGGACGCCTGCCGCAAGGCCGCCGAGGCCGAGGGTCAGACGTTCACATACAACGCCGTGACGCGCGAGAAGATGCGGAACTCCCTGACGTTGCCGGCCGATGAGGTACAGCGGCTGCTCGCCGGGACCTCGCATTGGACAGTACGCTTCAAGATGCCCGTGAACCGGGTGGTGGAGATGGACGACCTCATCCGCGGCCACATCTCCGTCAATACCGACACCCTGGACGACAAGGTGCTCTGGAAGCGGGCCGACGAACTACCGACCTACCATCTCGCCAACATCGTGGACGACCACCTGATGGAAATCACCGAAGTCATCCGCGGCGAGGAGTGGCTTCCTTCCCTTCCCCTGCATTATCTTCTGTATGAGGCGTTTGGATGGACTGACACCATGCCGCGCTTCGCGCACCTGTCGCTGCTTTTGAAGCCGGACGGCAAGGGCAAGCTCTCCAAGCGCGACGGTGACCGCCTGGGATTCCCGGTGTTCCCGCTGCGCTGGGTCAATGCCGAGGGCGAAGTCTCCCGCGGCTACCGCGAGGACGGCTACTTCCCGGAGGCCTTCGTAAACATGCTCGCCTTCCTGGGCTGGAACCCGGGAGACGACACGGAACTCTACACCCTCGAGGAGCTGGTTCCGGTGTTCTCCCTGGAGCGCGTCATCAAGTCCGGCGCCCGCTTCAATGCCGACAAAGCCAAGTGGTACAACAAGGAGTATCTCCGCACCAAGCCCGCGGAAGAACTGGCCCGGCTCTTCACCCCGGTCCTGGAGGCCCACGGCATCCAGGTCGTGGACTGCCCCGCCTGCGCCCTCGTGGCCGGGTCGGAACTTTCTCCGGAAGGCTATGATTTCCAGAACCAGATCTTCACGGTCGATTATGTAGCCCGGGTTATCGAAACCCTCCGCGACCGCGCCACCTTCGTCGCCGATTTCTGGGACATCGCCCCGTACCTGTTCATCGCCCCCGAGAACTATGACGCCTTCGGCGTGAAGGCCGGCGCCGCGGTGAACGACAAGCCGGCGGACCCGCGCCGCGCCGCCGATCCGCGTGCCAAGGTCTATGATGACGCAGCCACGGCTCCCTTCCTGGCGAAGGACGTGGACAAGTTCTGGAAGCCCGACTGGTACGAGTACTGTTTCGAGGTGTGCCAGCACATCACCGGCCGCGAATTCGGCTTCGACGACCTCGAGGTTTATCGCGGCACGCTGGAAGTCCCGGCCCTGGAGAAGGAGCTCGAGGACTACATCAAGATGCGCGAGTATCCGATGGGGAAGGTCATGAACAGCCTGCGCCTCGCCCTCACCGGCAGCGCCTCCGGCCTGGGCATCGCCGCCATCCTCTCCCTCATCGGCCGCAAGGAATTCGCCCGCCGGATGACCTTCGTCGCCAACCGGCTGGGACGGATCTGACCGTCGTCACTCCGAAAGGAGGGCGAGGGCTGCGTCCAGAGACAGGGCGTCTTCCAGGCGGAAGGCGCCTGTTTTCGTGCGGACGAGGCCGGACAGGTGCGCGCCGGAGCCGAGGGCTTCGCCGAGGTCGCGGGCGAAGGCGCGGATGTACGTGCCCTTGGAGCAGGCGATGCGGATCCGTGCCGTGGGAAGGCCTAGGGAAGCGGTGTCCGCTACGTTGATGCGGGAAGAGGCAGATTTTTCGACTCCGCCTCCGGCTCCGCTCAAAATGACAGTGGGGTCGCTCGGAATGACAGAATCGCAGTACGCGGCATCCGCATCCGGAGTCGGACAACTTTTTTCCGACCTTTTTTCGGGAGGAAAAAAGTTAGTCCGCGGAGGTACAGCGGATGCCGGATCAAAATCCAGCAGCTCCAGTTCGGAGAGGGTGATGCGGCTGTGGTGGAGGGTTTCCAGGGCGGCGGTATCGAAGTCGGGGTCCAGGTCACCGCGCTGAGCCTTCCGGTACATCTTGCGGGCCAGTTCGTAAGCGCGGACCCCATCGACGGACTTGGCGCTGAAAAGGGGCGCAACCTGCTCCTGGGGGCCGATGAAACCTTCCAGCGCCTTGCGGACGGCCTCCTCGGTGATGTGCTCGTAAGGGAATGTCCGGTCCACCTCCTTCTCCAGGTCGTAGGAGGGGGTGGTGGCGCCGAAACGGATGTCGGCGATGTATTCCTTGTCGTGGTCCTGGAACTCCTGCGCCCGCTTGCAGGCCGGGCCGATGCATACGAGGAGCACGCCCGTTGCCAGCGGATCCAGCGTCCCGGCATGGCCCACCTTCAGGTTCTTCTTCCGGAAGTGCCTGAAAGCTGCGAATTTGACCTTCCGGATGACATCGGCCGAGGTCCATCGATAGGGTTTGTCGATGGGGAGGACGATGCCGTCCGGGTAGTCAGCGATGTTGTGGGACAGGACTGTCCCGGGAACAGGCTGGAAGAAACTCATCGGCAGGGCATCTTGTCGATACGGCGCTGGTGGCGGCCGCCTTCGAAGGCGGTGTCCAGCCAGGTGCGGACGATGTTGGAGGCGACGCGGTACGGGATGAAGCGGGCCGGGAGGACCAGCACGTTCGCGTTGTTATGGGCCTTCACGAGGCGGCCCACCTCGGAGGACCAGGCGAGGCCGGCCCGGATGCCCTGGTGCTTGTTCAGGGTGATGGCCATACCGTTACCGGTGCCGCAAAGGGCGATGCCAAGCTCCACTTCCCCACCCTCGACCGCCTGTGCGAGACGGTGCGCGAAGTCGGGATAGTCGCAGCTCACCTCGGAGTCGGTCCCGTAATTGATGACCTCGATGCCGCGCTCGCGCAGCATCTTCATGAGTTTCTTCTTGTACTCCACGCCGGCGTGGTCGTTGCAGATTCCTATTCTCATAGCGTAATGGCTTGTTTACATACCCGGACCGCCTCTTCGTCGGGGCGGCACTGGAGGCGGTAGCAGGGAACGGTCATGGCAACCCGTTCGATGGTAGGGACCAGCAGGTCCATGATGCCGTGGTTCCAGCGGATGGTGGAGACGGCGGCGATAACGCTCGCATAGGCCTGGAGAGGCTCCAGGCGTGTGATCCGGTTCTCCGGATACTGTTCCAGCCGCACGAGGGCGCCCACCGGGGCCGATACGTTCCGGTAGCACAGCGTCTTGCCGCTCCAGGGAGAGCCATACACGACGAAGCCGCCGTTCTCCAGGCGGATGACGGGATTGTCGTCGTTCATGAGGTCGCAGCCAGGAACAAAGTCGTGCCACAGGCGGCTGTGCGTGCTCTTTCCCGTGCCGCTCACCCCGAAGAACAGGTTTCCGCGCCCCTCATACCGGGTGACGGACGCATGCAGGAGCAACGTCCCCTGTCCGGCCGTGGCAAAGGTGTACTGGATCATCAGGGAAGTGTTGAGCTGGAAAAGCGTCGTCCTCCCGCCCACACCGGGGCTGGGATAATAATGCCCGTTCCGATACCCCTCGTCCATCACGAAATACCCCGCCCGGCGGTCCGCCGCGTACAGATATTCGTAAATGGTCTTTCCTTCAAACAGATAACCGTAATAGAAAGGAGGGACCTCCTCCACCGCCGTAGCCAGGGCCCATGATGCCCGCGCATCCTCGAATCCTTCGGGAATCCCCGCATGGACCGTCAAGGTGAACAGGGGCTCGCCGTCCGCAACCTCGAAAGGCGCATACTGGAGGAAATCCAGGGCATGCCGGAAAGCGTCCCGTTCACCGGCCCCCATCGCATCCCACTTCTCCCGGGTCATGGCCTCCTTGCCCATCAGGTCTTCGTTCACGGAGAGCTGTTCCTGCCGGTCCGCCGGAACGGACTCGATGCCGATGTCCTCCCCTTTCCGAAGCCGGTCCACGAGTTCCACTTGTTTCGGAGTCAATGCCTTGAACGTCCAGGGGGCCTCCAGCACGACTTCCACCGCATGCCCGCCGATCCGGTATCGCTTTCTTTCCTCTTTCATAACATACAAAGATGTGCAAAAATTGTGGATTATCCAATCGGGAAATGCTATCTTTGCACATATGAGAAAGAGGATTATCGCATGCATCGCCTTGATGGCGGCCCTGCTGCCGGCGGGGGCGCAGCGCCCCGGCGAGACGCCGGAGCAGAAGGCCGGAAGGATGGCCTGGTTCGACAGCGCCAAGCTGGGCATCTTCATCCACTGGGGCGTCTATGCCGTGAAGGGCGTGTCCGAAAGCTGGTCGTTCTACAACAATTACCTGCCCTACGAGGAGTACATGGCGCAGGCGTCCGGCTTCACCGCCGCGGCCTACAAGCCCGCCGAGTGGGCGAAGCTCATCAAGGAAAGCGGCGCACAGTACACCGTCATCACCTCCAAGCACCATGACGGCGTGGCGCTTTGGGACTCCAAGGCCTCGGACCTGAGCATCCCGAAGCAGACGCCCGCAGGGCGCGATGTACTCACCCCCTTCGTCAAGGAAGCCCGCAGGCAGGGGCTGAAGGTCGGTCTCTACTATTCCCTGCTGGACTGGTCACACCCGGACTATCCCAACTTCACCAAGACGGCGACCCGTTACGCGATCGCCGACGACCCGGCCCGCTGGCAGCGCTTCGTGGACTTCGACTTCGCCCAGCTCCGCGAGCTCTCCCAGGCCTATAAGCCGGACCTCTTCTGGTTCGACGGCGACTGGGAGCAGACCGCCGGGACCTGGCATGCGCCCGAGATCATCGACCTGCTCACCTCCTACAACAAGGACGTCATCGTGAACTCCCGCATCCAGGGATACGGCGACTACGGCACCCCGGAGCAGGGCGTCCCGACCGTCCGGCCCGAGGACCGCTGGTGGGAGCTGTGCTACACCATCAACGACTCCTGGGGCTTCCAGCACACGGACCTCAACTTCAAGACCCCGCAGATGGTCCTCAAGACCTTCGTGGACTGCCTGTCCATGGGCGGGAACCTCCTGCTGGACATCGGTCCGCGCGAAGACGGGTCCATTCCGGAGGAAGAGGTTGCCGTCCTGAAGGAGCTGGGCCGATGGACCAAGAAGCACAAGGAGGCCATCTACGGCACCCGTGCGGGCATTCCGGCCGGTTTCGCCCCCGGGTACACCACCCTGAACGAGGCCGGCGACATCCTGTACGTGTACCTCCCCTACCGCCCCAACGGCGCCGTGGAAATAAAGGGGATCATGAACCAGGTCCAGCGCGTCTGGGTGGTCGGGAGCGGCAACATGCTGGGCTACAAAGTCTATAACAAGGTCTATTGGAACGAGGTCCCCGGCCTGCTGGAGATCGACGTTCCCGAGCAGGCGCTGGACCCGGGCATCACGGTCCTCGCCATCCTGCTGGACGGTCCCGTAAAACTGTACAAGGGCGCCGGCCAGGTCATCACCGCCAATTAATGACACCATGCGCAAGTATTTGATTCCCATTCTGTTGGCAACCCTCGCCACGACCGCCTGCACCCGCACCTACCGTGCCATCGGCGACACGCATCTCACCGTGTTCGACCACGCCCACGTCCAGTTCCTGCCGGACAGCCTGGGCGGTTTCACCGAGGCCGACGCGGAGGGCATCGTCCACCTCACGAACGGGCGCATCATCCTCAAGAAAATCCAGTTGCCCGACTACAGGCGGAAGGTGGACGTGAAACTCACCGTCCGCGTGGAGTCCGACGGCGACCGCTGGGACAAGTCCGGATCCGTGTTCGTGATTCCCGCCCACGGGCCCAAGGTGAACATCCTGTCCGTCGCCAAGGGCGAGGCCGCCTGGCCGGAAGTGGATTCGACGAAGTACGAGAAGCTTGTCGGCACGGTCCCGGGACCCGACTTCGAACCCACGGTGGAACTCATGCGTTTCATGACGCCGTTCGGCGTGGGCTACTACAGCCGCCGCGACACCGCCACCTACGCGTCCCGGAAGCCCGTCTACATCGACGAATGGGCCCCGGAAGCGCGCTGGGAGGCCGATATCACCGACCTCTATCCCCTCCTGAAGGGCGAGGCCTGGGTGGGCGTGTTCATCGACACCTGGACCGCTGAAGGCTATCTGGCAAGTGTCGATATCGACGTGAAGGAGGACGAATGCAAGTACGAGCCCCTGCCGAAGGGTCACGTCACCCCGCTCGTGAACACGGTCTATTACATCGGCCAGGAGTATCCGGACATCTTCGCCCGGAAGGACCTGACGGTGGATTTCGAACTGCCGAAGTTCGCGTCCAAGGCTTCCCTGCGGTACATCGTGACGGGCCACGGCGGACACAGCGAGGGCGACGAGTTCACCCAGCAGGAGAACATCCTGTCGATGGACGGCGAGACCGTGCTGGACTTCACCCCCTGGCGCACCGACTGCTCGTCCTTCCGCCTGTACAACCCGACCTCCGGCATCTGGTACCTCCGCAACGGCCAGCCGGTCGTCACCCGCCGCAACGGCCCCCGCACCCCTCTGAGCCCGGATGACGTCATCCGGGAGATCGCGTCCTCCGACCTCTCCCGCTCCGGCTGGTGCCCCGGTTCCCAGGCCGAGCCGCACGATGTCCCGCTCGGCGAACTCGCCGCGGGCATGCACCGATTCTCCATCAGCATCCCGAACGCGCAAGCCATCGACGGGGACAAGATGAACCATTGGCTTGTATCGGCCTATCTCGTCTGGGAGGAATAGTTTTTGCATCACATCGGCCTTGACATGAATAACGGTAAGGAATACATCGCACCGGATTTCCGTCTTGTGGAAATCCACATCGAACGCGCCCTGCTCCAGGCATCCGGGACGGACAGGGCCGACGACGGATACGATCCCGGCATCGACCTCGGAGACCTGGACTAGCGCTATGAAGAGAATCATTTGGACGGCTGCCGTCGCAGCCCTGGCCCTTCTGGGCTGCCAGAAACACACCGAGGTTTCAGCCTTCACCGCCTTGGAATTCACTTCCGGGAGTCCCGAGACCCGTACCGGCTGGACCGGAAAAACCATCGAATGGACCGCAGGCGACGCCATCAGCATGGCCTATACCGTGAACGGGTCGTGGCTCGGCCTGTATCCCTCCAATCCCCTTTCCGAAGGCGGACCCACGGCGCATTTCACCGTGCCCGGGAACTTCGATTCCGCGCCGGTCGGTGCCTGGCATTTCTACGCCCTCCATCCGGCCGTCAGCGGGTCCGAGGCCTTCGACGCGCCGGATGTCCATACGGCCGTTCCGGAGATCCAGACGCCCACAGCGACCTCTTACGACCCGGCGGCGGACCTTCTCGCCGGTGATTCCGTCCATGACTGGCGGAGCCTTCCGGCCGATCCGGTCCCGCTCAAATGGACCCGCCTGACCGCCCATGCCGACATCACCCTCAAGAACCTGGGGCTCGAATCCGGCGAGACGGTCCGGAGCATCGTCCTGCAGGGCCAGAACAACGCCGAACTCACGGGCGACGTCATCATCGACCTTGCCAATCCGCTGGACTTCGCCACCGCCGGTGTTCCGCGCGTGACTGTCCTGGCGGACAACCTGTCCGTCAATGCTTCCGGCAACCTGGAGTTCTGGGTGAGCGTGTTCCCGGTGACGCTGACGGAGGTTACCGTCACCGTCACCACCGACAAGGCCACCTACCGGAAAACCTTTACGGGCATCTCCAAGACCTTTACCCGAAACGCCCGGAACATGCTGGGTATCAGCATGCAGGGAGCGACAAAGACGACTCCGGAACCGGCCGAACCCGAATACTATGTCAAGGTTACGGGCGCCCCGGCGGACTGGACGGGGGATTACCTGATCGTGTATGAGCCCAAGTCCCTGGTCCTGGACAGCGACGGCGACGCGAAGACGCATGCCTCCGTCACCATTGCCGACGATAAGATATCGTATGAATCCGCCAAGGCCTACAACATCCATATCGAGAAATCCGGTTCGGGCTACTCCATGAAGATGGGAGATAACTATTATGGATTGAATTCCGGTTCCAAGAACGCTTTGAATGTGAGTACGGCAGAGCCGACGGACGGTTACCGCTGGACTTTCTCCGCCGGGGACGGCTTCTTCCGGGCCTACAATGTCGCTTATAGCACGCGCTTCCTGCAGTACAACGACGGTTCCGGGCAGTTCCGCTGCTACACCAGCCCGCAGAAGGAGGTCACGTTCTTCAAACTGGACGGAACGGCGTCCGGCGGTGGCGGTGGCACGGATCCGGTTCCGGTGACGCCTTCGGTGACCACGGGCGGCTCTTCCAATGTCACCCAGACCGAGGCCACGCTTTCCGCCACGTACACCGGCACGCCTACCTACGGCGGCTTCGAGTGGGGTCTGTCCGCGGATAACCTGTCCGAAGACTGGCAGTCCAGCTACCTGAATAACGGGGCTTTCAACGTCACCATCGACGGATTAGGGGCCGGTCATACCTACTATTACCGCGCGTACATCGCCGTCCTGGAGAATGGCGTTTACAAGTACTACTACGGTGAGGTCAAGAGTTTCACCACCCCGGCCAGCGAGATCGTCATCGGCGGAGACCAGCCCGGCTGGTACGAGGCCCCGGTGATGAACATCTCCAAGTCCGGGAACTACCGGGTGAATTCCTCCGATCCCACGCAGTACTACGCCATCCACCTGTGCACCGGCGGCGAGAAGGGCCCCGGCGGAAAGACGGCCCGCAACTACACGGTCTGCTACAGCGCCGAACATCACTGCCCGGTCTGGGTGGCTGCTCCCCGGCACAGCATGTACGTCGGCAGTTCCGGGCGCAATGACGCCTACCGTGCCGATCCTGACATTCCTTCCGGCATCCAGTACAATTCCAAGAGCACGGGCGGCGGCTGCAACAAGGGCCACATGCTGGGTTCCGCGGAGCGTACTTCTTCCGTCGCCACCAACAAGGATGTCTTCTATTACACAAACATCGCTCCGCAGCTCTCCTCCGGCTTCAACACCGGTGGCGGCGGCTGGAACACCCTGGAGGATTATGTGGACACACAGGTCTGCGCCGACACACTGTATGAAGTGCTGGGATGCTACTTCGAGAAGTACACCGACGCCTACGGCTGGACAGTCTCCCCTTCCACCATCTCCTTCGGCGAACGCGACGACGTCTCCATGCCCACGATGTTCTACTACGTCCTCCTCCGCACCAAGAAGGGCAATTCCGGCAAGGCGCTCAAGGACTGCGCCGCCTCGGAGCTCCAGTGCGCAGCCTTCGTCCGTGCGCACACGAACTCCCTGAAGGGCCAGGCCGTCACGTCCCGCGAAATGATGTCCGTCGCCGACCTGGAGAAGATTACCGGCGTCACCTACTTCCCGAATGTGCCGAACGCCCCGAAGTCATCCTTCAAGGCGTCCGACTGGGGATTATAGCTGTCATCCTGAGGAGGACGAAGACCGATGTGAGGATCTAGAAGTTCCGGAACGTATTCCAATTCGTGTTTGTCTCCGCCGCGGCCTCTACCGAAGGCGGAAGGTTGGCGAAGAAGTTGAAGCCGGTCTTCCGCTCGATTTCATCGACACTGACAGCGAAATTCTGCCAGTTCTCGCCGCTGTGGGCCTCGTGGGTGAACCAGAAGCCGATGGCGGAGGCGGAGGTAATCGAGCCGCCGGAGCGCTTCACCTTCAGGAGAACCTTGAAGTAATAGTTCGGGATCGGGACGACCTTGTCGTCATTGGACGAATTCTTGAAGGTGCGAACCGTCTCGCTGCCACCTACGGTCTGGTATACCGGGCCGGTGACCACGTACACGGAATCCGTGGAGGAGAGAAGCCCCCGGACCTGGTTCTCCAGGTTGCCCCAGATGCCCCCGTTGAAGTCATGATGCTGCGGGGTGCTGTTGGTCCAGTAGTAGGTCTGCTTCTGCATCGCATCCACTCCGTTCCGGTCCGCATTGGGAATCTGGTGCCCCCGGTCATAGGTGACGCCGTCCACGGAAGGATAAGCCTTGTAGCAACTTGACTGCTTGCCGGCAGGAATGTCCGGATTATTGACCCATGTTCCCCCGCTTCCGCTTCCCCGGTGGGCGCTGCAAAGCACATACGCCGTCCACAGGGACGCGAACCGCGCAGGGTCGTACAGGATGGAATAGTTGCGGGTGTCCTTGCCGTTCATTTCGGCCCGGGAGGTCACGAGATACTTCCCACCCAGGGAAGCCGGCGACTCGGGCAGTTCCATCCAGTCCTTGTTCAGGGTGGTGACGGTCGATGCCGACAGGGTCGTGAACGACTTCACGCTGCCATAGACCTCCTGGTAGGCACCATCGACCAGGACCTCCATGAAAGCGACATAGTAATAAGTCTTTCCTTCGTCGAGCGCCCCCACCGTCGCGGAATAGCTCCCGCTGCCGATGGTCAATGCCGACTGGGTATAGACCGCCTGGCCCTGACGGACCAGCGTACTGAGGTTGGAGGAGGTCCCGACATAGAAACCCGCCCCCTGGAAAGACCGCACCCCCGAATACGAAGCGGACAGGGTTGCCCCTGTCGCGCTTACGTTATTCACGGATCCGGTGGTCACTGTGGGCTCTTCACCCCCGGCGCCGCCGCCGGATGTCCCTCATTCGTAGGTGACCTTTACACTGACAATACGTACCTGCGTATTACCGGAAGTCGCATTGGTCATTACAATGGAAGAGGCACTGCCGGTCCAGACATTGTCCGTGCAGGAACCTGTGGAGAAGGTCACTTCATTGTGGATATCATAACCGCTCGAACAACCGAATTCAATTTTAGCGATCTTTTTATCCGAAGTGAACGTCAACGTATTACCCTTGTACACACGCACATTCGTGCCGCTCGTATAATACTTTGGAGCATTGGAACCTTCACCTTTGTCAAATACCAAGGTGACATCCTCTCCTTCGACCGTCGTAACATCGGCCGCATTCTCATAACCGAGTTCGGAGAAGATAATGACCTCCGTTCCTTCCGTTTCCACCGGCTTGGTGCTCACGGTTACGTTGCAGTAGCGCTCGGCGTCGGTGTACTGGCCTTCAACCCCGGCGATGCGGGCATACACCTTCACTGTGCCTTCAGCGACACCGGTGACGACACCGGAGGCATTGACGGTAGCGATGGAAGGATCCTCGCTCTCGTAAGTGATCGTTGCGCCTTCCACATTGGAAGTGGCGTTCAGTTCGACCGTTTCACCCACATAGACGGACTTGCTGCCAGCCATGGAGATAGACGTCGTGATGGCCGTCGGCTGATCGGGCTCAGACGGGAAGGTCGTGCCGTTGCCGGTGTAAACGACCTCGACGGCCGTGATGCGGACCTGACCGTTCGTCACCGTGCCGGTATTCCCCACCGTATAGGTAACGCTGGTGCCGGAAACGGTCTGTTTGTCACCGCTGGCGACCTGGGCGTTCGACGCATCCAGCAACACACCGGTATTGGTAACGGCATAGGTCAACGTGACGGACTTGAGCTCGCAGCCTTCGGCGACAGAAACAATCACATTGCCATTCTTGTTCTGATACAGACGCCACTGGTTTTCTTCACCGGCAGCCCAGAAAGAACCGCAATTGTCATCACCCGTCGTGGACATCCGCACGGATTCATTCAGTTGAAGCACTTTGTACATGGTCGCAGTGCTCCCGGCGGAAACCGTGCAATTGTGCGCGGCGACATACTCGGTCATCGTCATGGACACCGTGTTGCCACCGGTGACCGGCTCGATGATATCGATAACGTAGGAAGCGGTCTTGGTAACCGCACCTTCCGTATAGGTAACGGTCACTTTCTGGGAGCCGGCCACGGACATGTCGGGCTTGGAGACTTCCGTAGGCTGCACTTCCTTGGTGGAACCGTCGCTGTAGGTCGCCGTGACCTTGCCGTCGAAAACGAAGGTGTCGCCCACGGTGAAGGACGTCTTCTGGCCGGAGACGGCGATGGATTCGAGCGTGGCAGCAGGGGCAGCCTCACCGGAATACTTCACCGTGATGGCCTTGATCCGGCGGTTACCGGTGGTGCCGCCGACCGTGAAGGTCACGGAGCCGGCCTCACCCGTCCAAGTGGGTTCATCGTAAGTCGGGACATCGGTCGTGATTTCATTCGTTCCATCGTTAGTGCCGAACGTGAGCTCGATGGAGACGATGGTCTTGCCGCTGGCAGAGACGGTCATCGTGCCGCCACCATAGATGCGAACGGCCGTTCCGGAGGTATAATACTTGGGTGCATTGCTGTTGGTTCCCTTGTCGAAGGTTGCCGTCACGCCGCTCTCGGTCACGGACGTCACTTCGGCAGCATTCTCAAAGCCCTGCGCGGAGAAGTCGATGGTGGCGGAGGTTATGCCTGCCGCATCGGCCTTGGCCTGGGTGATGTCCACCATGAACTCGTCATTGACACCTTCGGCTTCGGTACGGACGGCGACGGAGTAGGTCTTCACATTCTCCGGGTCGGTGTTGGCCGGGAAGGTGACGGTGATGACAGCGTCACCGGTGCCGGAAGTCTTGTCGATGTTCGCACCGTCGGAGGCCTCGGCGGTCCATTCCACATTGCCGGTCACGTTGATCTCGGCGGACGTCGCGGTGGCGGCGACGCTGATCTGGTCCGGAGTAACCTCGAACACGTTGCCCTGTACCTCCTCGACGGAAGTGGACATCATGTTGACATACTTGGAGCTGGTGATACCGGTGAAGAAACCGGTGGCGACGATCTTCTTCTTGTCCAGCGCCTTCAGGGCGTCGGCATCGAGCGGATACTGGATGGAACCGACGTTCGTGGAACCGGCCACAGTGACATTGTAATAATTCCCGGAAACGGCCAGGGTTCCCGTATATTGGATCAGTTCCACCTTTTCGGAGGCATATCCGTCCAGGGTCTCGAGGACCTTCGGCTCGGGAAGGACCACCTCGTTGCCGGAAGAGACCACGGTGACCTCCGGGCTGGCGATCTGCTTGAGACCGGCATACTCGCCCACCTTGCCGGACACGGTCACGATGTCGCCGATGGCAGCGTCCACGCCTGCGTTGTTGAAGGCAAGGAGATAGAAGCCGTTCTGGGCAAGCATGACACCGCGGGCATACTTGGCGACGACGAGGACCTCCTCGGTCTGGACGTCGGAATCCTTGTCCATGGCGGCGATGTCCTCCAGGGAAGAGCCCTGGACCTCGGAACCGCCCGTATAGCTGATGTTGAGCTGCTTGATCACGCCGCTCTTGAACTCGACGGCGGAAGGAAGGGAGATCTTCTTCTCGAAAACCAGGTCGCCGGCATGGACCTTGACGGCGAGTTCATCGCCGGCCTGGGCCTTGAAAGGCTTGACAGCCAGGTAGAACTTGGCGGAAGCGCCGGCAGCGATGGTCTCGTCGCCGGTCACGGACAGGGTGGCGGAGCTGGACACATAGTTGTTGCCGCTGCCCTTGAAAGCGAGCTCGTCGCCGGAGAAGTCGATATAATACGTACCGACGATGTCCGTAGGGGCGGTGAAGGTGATCTCGTCCACCTGGACAGGGGCGGCGGTCGCATTGGTCACGTTGACGGCGACGACGGAGGAGACGTGCTTCATGGAAACCACGGGGGCCTCATCCCTCGGGACATTCTTCACGACGCCGTAAACCGGCAGGTTCGCACCGGCGAGGTGGGCCATGCTGTTCAGGCCCGCCTGGGTCTGGACCGCGTTGGACTTGCACCCGACGGGCAGATAACCGGACTTCGTATTCGCCGGCGTCGTCACATGGCTGTCATACGGATAGAGCAGGTACCAGTCGTAGGCATCGGCCGTCAGCTCGGCCGTACCGGCGGCGTGGTTCTTGTCGGCGTCGTCCACCTCGAACTTGGCGTTGGCGGAATACTCCGTGGAGCCGGCCGGGGCGACGAAGACATTGAGGGCGTCTCCAACGACCCAGTTGGTGCTCATCCCGTCATTGACGGTACGGGTGTCGATGCTGCTCAGGATGATCTCGGCGGGACGTCCGTCCAGACCCTTGACGTCGGCTTCCTTGTTACAGCCCACAAGGCAGAGGGCGGCGGTCATACCCGCAAGGAAAAGTGACTTTTTCATCGCTTGGTTCTTGAGGGTTCGACTTAGAAGTTGATGGGATCATCGTCCTCCCCCCAGTCCTGGATAGGGCCGGCAGTGGTGGACTGCAGGAAACTTTCGTCGAAGCGGACATCCACTTCGCGGACGGCAGGAGCCGAATAAAGAAGCTTTTTTTCCATGATGTATGCTAGTGTTTTCAATTGGCTGTTTTTCACCGGTGCAAATTTACGCAGAATCTGCCAAACGAACAACGAAACGGGGCAGGAATTTACAGGCGGCCCCTTTAGGGGCCTCTAAAGCGGCCGGTAGCTTCTCAGCGCCTTCTCCAGGACGGAGGTGATCCGGTACTTCGCCCGGGAGGCGCCGATGGGCTGGAGATACGCCCGGAAAGCGTCCTCCTCCAGGTGGCGGGAGAAGTGGTCGGCAAGGAGCCGCTCCAGCTCGGCGTGGAAGCCGGGCCCATGGTCGGGGTGGCGGAGATGGGCCAGTTCGTGGAGCATCACATAGTCCTGGAGAGGCTCCGGGACCCGCATGAGATTCAGGTTCAGGTTGATGTTCCCCTTCGTGCTACAGGAGCCCCAGTTGGAGGTGTTGTGCTTGATGGTGAGCCGGTTGTAGTGGAAGCCGTACCGGTCGGCAAAGGCCTGGAGGCGGGCGGGGAGCTCCGCTTTCGCCCGGGCGCGGAGGGTTTCGACGCTCTCCCCTTCCGGAAGTTCCGCATCCACAGCCGATGCGCGCCGCAGGGCCGCCAGGGCCCATTCCCGGCGGGATTCGAGGAAAGCGACGCCCACGGCGTACGGGACGTACGGGGGCATGGACACGATGACGCCTTTCACCGGATGGACCCGGAGGGAGATGCGCCGGGAACGGGGGGCCTTCCGCAGGAGGACGTCCCCGAGGACCGCATCGGTATGGACCTTTTCTCTCACGGCGACAAAGGTACAAAAAGTTTTGTTTTATCGGATTTTATGCCTAAATTTGCAGGCTTTTTCGCGGGAAGGTCCCGCAAGCATAAACATTTTAACACAAACTCATTGCATCATGGCCGAATATTTACTGCCTGAGAAAAAGCAAGAGATTTTCGCGAAGTACGGGAAGTCCAATAAGGACACCGGCTCTCCTGAGAGTCAGGTTGCTTTATTTTCCTACCGTATCGCTCACCTTACCGAGCACGTGAAGAAGAACAAGAAGGACGTGGTCACCCGTCGT
>JAFUDV010000077.1 GCA_017464245.1 Bacteroidales bacterium
CCATCCTCTGGGCCGCCGTGCTGCCCCGGTTCCGGAACATCAAGATCGCCTATGTGTTGAGCCTTCTCATCGGCGCTGCGGGCTTCGCTTCCGTGATGTTCATCCACAACCAGTGGGCCCTGTTCGTGAGCTTCTTCCTCATCGGCTTCGCCTGGGCCGCGATGCTCGCCCTGCCGTTCACCCTGCTCACGAACGCCCTGGAAGGCAGCCCGTACATGGGCAGCTACCTGGGTCTGTTCAATTGCACCATCTGCCTGCCGCAGATCGTTGCGGCGGCCACGGGCGGACTGGTGCTCCGTCTCCTCGGAGGCAGCCAGCCGGCGATGCTCCTCGCGGCGGGGGTGTTCCTCGTCCTCGGCGCCCTGAGCGTCCGCCTGGTGAAGACCAAGAAATAAACAACCAATCAATCAATACTAACTACACTCTAATGAAAAGGTTTTTAACTGCAGTGCTTGTCTTGCTGGCCAGCTTGACAGGCATGTCTGTGTCCGCCCAGAACGGATATCAGATCAAAGGAGTCGTAGTCGACGCCCAGGGCCCCGTCATCGGGGCCACGGTGATGGAAAAGGGTACCACGACGGGTACCTCCACCGGACTGGACGGCGACTACGTGCTGACCGTCTCGAGTGCCGGTGCCACCGTCGAGGTGTCCTGCATCGGCTATTCCTCCCAGACCTTCACGGCCTCCCAGCTGCCTGCGACCGTCGTCCTTGTCGAGGACACCGAGTTCCTTGACGACGTCGTGGTCATCGGCTACGGTACCGTGAAGAAAAGCGACCTCACCGGTTCCGTCTCCACGGTCAAGGCCGATGAGATCAACAAGGGCGTCGTCACCTCTCCGACGGACCTCCTCCGCGGCAAGAGCGCGGGTGTCGTCGTCACTGCCGGTGACGGTATGCCGGGCTCCGGCGCGACCGTGCGCATCCGCGGCGGCTCCTCCATCAATGCCTCCAATACCCCGCTGTACGTGATCGACGGCCTGCCGGTGTCCAACGACGGCATCTCCGGCATGTCCGACCCGATGGCCTCCATCAACCCGGAGGATATCGAGAGTTTCACCGTCCTCAAGGATGCGTCCGCGACCGCCATCTACGGTTCCCGCGCTTCCAACGGCGTCATCGTGATCACCACCAAGAAGGGTTCCCGGACCGGTTCCAACGCCCCGAAGGTGGCGGCCGACTTCACGACTTCCGTGAACACGATCGCCAAGTACAACAACCTGCTGGACGCTGACGGCCTCGTCAGCCTCATCCGCGACTTCTACGGCGCGAACTCCGCCGCCGAGCAGCACCTCGGCGTGGGCGGAAGCTGTACAACACCGACTGGCAGAAGCAGATCTACCAGGTCGCGACCACGATGGACGCGAACATGAGCATCGCCGGCCGCCTGGGAACCAACCTGCCTTACCGCATCTCCACCGGTGTCATCCGCCAGCAGGGCACCCTGAAGGGATCCGAGATGGACCGTCTCACCCTGGGCCTGAACCTTTCCCCGACCTTCTTCGACAACCATCTCACCGTCAATGTGAACGGCAAGGGCACCTACGCCCTGAACTGGTATGCCAACCAGGGCGCGATCGGCGCCGCCAACCACTACGATCCCACCAAGCCGGTGTACAACGACGTCCCGGGCGCCAACCTGAACGGCTACACCACCTGGTATGACGCAGCCGGCAGCATCAACACGATGGCCACGGTGAACCCGGTGGCCCTCCTCGATTCCCGCCGCGACATGGCCGATGCATACCGCTTCATCGGCAACACGCAGTTCGACTACAAGATCCACGGTTTCGAGGACCTGCGCCTGAACCTCAACCTCGGTATCGACTGGGCCAAGTCCATCGGCGAAACCACGAACAAGCAGGGGACGGAAGCGTCCTTCCACAACACCACGGAAAGCGGCCTGGGCAGCCATACCGATTATGACTACCTGCGCCGGAACACCACCCTCGAGTTCTACGGCGACTACAGCCACACCTTCGCGGAGAAGCATTTCGTGGACCTGATGGCCGGTTATTCCTGGCAGCATTTCTGGAGCAACAGCCACAGCAAGAGCTACCGCCTCGGCGACAACCTCAACCTGGGCGACACGGAAGGCAAGGGCGAACTCTACCTCGTCTCCTTCTTCGGCCGCGCCAACTACAGCTTCGCCGACCGCTACCTGATCACCGCCACGCTCCGCGCCGACGGTACCTCCCGCTTCCAGAACAACAAGTGGGGTGTCTTCCCGTCCGTGGCCCTCGGCTGGAACATCAAGAACGAGCCCTTCATGCTGAACGTGGAGCCCGTCTCCACCCTCAAGCTGCGTCTCTCCTGGGGTGAGACCGGCCAGCAGGAAGTGGGCGGCTACTACGAGACCTTTGCCCAGTTCCTGTCCATCAACACGCCGGGTTCCTACTACTTCGTGAACGGCGGCAACTACACGGCCCCGATCGTGGCCCTCGGCTACAGCGCCAACCTGAAGTGGGAGACCACCACCACCTACAACGCCGGCATGGACTTCGGCTTCTGGCACGACCGCCTCACCACGTCCGTGGACGTGTACAAGCGCGACACCCGCGACATCCTCAACTACATTCCGGTGCCGGGCCTGTCCAACCTGACGAACTACCTGAACACCAACATCGGCTCGATGACCAACAAGGGTGTCGAGGTGGACGTCAACGCCGTCCTCGCCGAGACCCGTGACCTGAGCTGGACCTTCGGCGTGAACGGCGCTTACAACAAGAACACCGTCACCAAGCTGACGGCGTCCGACGAGAATGCGACCGGCATCGAAACCGGCGGCATCTCCGGCGGTACCGGCAACAACGTGCAGATGATCCAGATCGGCTATCCGATGCGCACCTTCTACCTCTATGAGCAGGTGTACGACCAGGCCGGCAATCCGATCAACGGCGTGTATGTGGACCGCAACGACGACGGCCAGATCACCGCGGACGACCGCTACCTCGGCCATCATGCCGATGCGGACTGGACCTTCGGTTTCAACACGGCCCTGAATTGGAAGAACTGGACGGCGGCCCTCTCCGGCCACGCTTCCCTCGGCAACTGGGTGTACAACAACGTCGCCTCCGACACGGAGATGCTCGCCGACCTGTGGACGAACCAGTTCGTCTCCAACCGCGTCGCCTCCGCCCCGAAGTCGATGTTCTCCCAGGCCCAGTACCTTTCCGACTACTATCTCCAGGACGGCAGCTTCCTCAAGCTGGACAACTTCACCCTGGGCTACACGTTCCCGAAACTTTTCGAAGTCTCGCAGGACCGTCCCTTCTCCCTGAACGTCTTCGGTACGGTGCAGAACATCTGCACGTTCACCAAGTACACCGGCATCGACCCCGAAATCTTCGGCGGTATCGACGGTACGGTCTATCCCCGTCCGAGAGTCTTCATCCTCGGTGTGAAAGCTAACTTCTAATAAGGGAAAAGCAATGAAAAAGATTCAATATATCCTCGGTGTCCTCGCGCTCTCCGCAGCCGTTTCTTCCTGCGTGGGAGACCTGAACGTCACTCCGATCGACCCGAATGCCAATACCGTGGACAAGGTGCTCACCGACAAGGCTTCCCTGGACCGGTATATCTCCGGTGTCTATCTGGGATTCGCCACCTCCGGCTACTACGGCCCGAACGGCGGCGCTTCCATCTCCGGCCTGGACGGCGGCGCTTCCCAGTACATCCGCGGCCTGTACCATCTGCAGGAACTCACCACCGATGAGAGCGTCTGTGGCTGGAATGACCAGACCATCAAGAACTTCCACTATATGAACTGGACCACGGACGATACCTTCATCTATGCGTTCTATTCCCGTATCCTGATGCAGGTCGCCTCCGCCAACGAGTTCATCCGCGAGGTGAAGAAGGTGGACTTCGACGCCGCGCTCCAGAAGCGTTACATCGACGAGGCCCGCGCGATGCGCGCCATCGCCTACTACCACGCCATCGACTGCTTCGGCAACGTCCCGTTCGCCACGGACGAGGACATCGTGGGCGTGAATCCCCCGCAGATCTCCCGCACCGACCTGTTCGCCTGGCTCGAGGGTGAACTCAAGGGGATCATCGAGAACGGCGCCCTTCCCGAGCGCTCCGCCGTGGAAGCCGGCCATATCGGCATGGGTGCGGTGAAGTTCCTCCTCGCGAAGCTCTACCTGAATGCGAAGGTCTATACCGGCACCGACCGCTTCGCCGACTGCGCCGCTGTCCTGAAGGACCTGATGGACGACGGCTACAGCCTGCACACCACGCCGAACGGCAGCACGTTCAGCGCCTATCAGGACCTTTTCTGCGCCGACAACGACCGTTGCACTGACGAGATCATCTTCGCGGTCCAGCAGGACGGTCTCTACACCCAGAGCTACGGCGCTACCAACTACATCATCTTCGCCTCCACGGGCGGCCAGATGGATGCGTTCTCCATGGGCATCTCCTCCGGCTGGGGCGGTCTCCGCACCACGCCTGAGTTCTACCACAAGTTCTCCGCAAGCGATGCCCGCAACCTGTTCTACACCGCCACCCAGCAGGAAGACATCGAAGACATCGGCGAGTTCTCACACGGGGTCGCCTTCATGAAGTTCCGCAATGTGAACAGCGTCGACGGCGACGTGCCCAACAAGGCCTGGAACGAGGAAGACGCCAAGTGGGCCGGCCCGAGCTTCGTGAACACCGACTTCCCGATGATGCGCTATGCCGACGTCCTCCTGATGGCGGCCGAGTGCCAGGTCCGCGGGGCGGCCGTTCCCGGCGCCATCGACGGCTTCAACGCCGTGCGCGCCCGCGCCGGCCTTGCCGCCATCGCGAACCCGTCGCTCCAGGACATCCTGGACGAGCGCGGCCGCGAACTCTACCAGGAGTGCTGGCGCCGCAGCGACCTCATCCGCTTCGGCCAGTTCACTTCCGGTTACAACTGGCAGTGGAAGGGTGAAACGAAGGACGGCAGGGACGTGGATTCCTACCGCGAGCTCTTCCCGATTCCGGACAGCGACCGGCTGGCCAACTCCAACCTCGCCCAGAACCCCGGCTATTAACAGATGATCACCATGAAGAAAAGAATCGTTTCCATATTGGCCGCAGGTCTGGCAGCCCTCAGCTTCGTGTCCTGCGTGCGCGAGCAGATGACCGTCTTCGACGCGACGAAAGCCACCGCTCCGGTGTTGAATTCGTATGACGTCACCGAGGACGGGGTGTCCGCTTCCTTTACTCCCGGCGCCTTCAACCAGAGTTTCAACCAGAAGATGCCGGTGAACCACTCGCTCGTGATCGTTTCCGTCGGCGGCAACCCCGTCACGAGAACGGTATCCGCTTCCGTCAGTGACGGCCTCGCCAATGCGACGGCCGTGAACATGAGCAAGGCCCTGGTTGCCCTCGGCTGCCAGGAAGGCGACGTCGTCGACTTCGACATGGTGGTCCGTGCCTCCATGCAGGAAGTCTCCAAAGACAACGGCCGGAACGGCTATGTCGATTCCGAAGGCCGGATCCAGGTCCGCAGCTTCCTCGTCACCGTCCCTGTGCCGCAGGGCAATCCCTGGAAGGAATTCACCGAGCCGAGCCCTTGGAGCATGATCGGCGCCATCGCCTCGACCGGCAACAGCTGGAATGCCGACGGTCCGATGTATATGACCGCCGACGGTACCCAGCATGTCGCGATGAAGGTCCTGCTCACTCCGGCCGACCAGTTCAAGGTCCGCAAGGACGCGGGCTGGGACGTGAACTTCGGCGCCCCCGGCGACACCGAGCCGTACGTGATGGAGGTCGGCACCGCCATCGAGGCCACGGCGAACGGCAAGAACCTGGGCGTGGCCGCGGAAGGCTACTATGACCTCCTCCTCGACACAGAGGCCGGCACCCTGACCCTCTTCGAGGCCTTCGAGACCTATCCGGGCTATGACGAGATCAGCACCTGGTCCGTGATCGGCGCCATCGCAAGCGTGCCGATGGAGTGGAACAAGGATATCCAGATGACCACTGACGGCGAATGGCATGTGGCCGAGGGCGTGGTCCTCACCAAGGACGACCAGTTCAAGTTCCGCAAGGACCTCGGCTGGGACACCAACATCGGCGCTGCGGGTGACACCGAGCCGTTCGTCGTTGAGCTGGACACCGAGTATGACGGTGTCGCCAACGGCAAGAACCTCGCGGTTCCGGCCGACGGCACCTACGACCTCCTCGTGAATCCGGACGCCGGTCTGTACAAGGTGGTCGAGTCCCTTGGCGGCAAGAGCCCGCTCGTGGGCGGCGACACCCCCGAACCTCCGGCACCTGCCGCCACCGGCTGGAACATCATCGGCCTGAACGGCGACTGGGACAACGATGTCCTCGCGACGCAGAACGGCAGCAAGTGGACGGTCTATGCCACCGTCGCCGACGCTACCGAGTTCAAGTGGCGCAAGGACGGTGCCTGGGATGAGAATTTCGGCGGCACCTTCGTGACGGCCGGCGAGCCCTTCGAGGCGGTTTCCGGCGGCAGCAACATCAGCATCGGCCCCGGCTTCTGGGAGATCGTCCTGGATACCGAAGCCCTGACCATCACCATCTCCGAGGGCAACGTCTATTCCCTCATCGGCGAGATCAACGGCGACGCCTGGACCAAGGATGTCTTCATGACCGAGAAGGACGGCATCTGGACGAGCGTGACTGTCGCCATCGAAGGTGGCTTCAAGATCCGTCACAACTGTTCCTGGGCCGATGCCGACGTGTACGGCGCCGAGGAAGGCTTCACGGCCGAACCGGGCGTCGCCTTCACGGCCGTCCAGCCCGGCGGCAACATCTCCGTCGCGCCCGGCAATTACAAGGTGACCTTCGACCCGGCCACCAAGCAGGTGCTCATCGGTGAATCCAAGTACCCCGAGCAGCTGTACATGATCGGTGAGGAGTTCGGCGGCTGGAACTGGGATTCCGACGGTGTCGTGGAAATGACGCCGGTCCTGCACAACCCGGATTGGGGTGCCGAAGCCGAAGGCCAGTTCTACACGGTCCGTTACATCAGTGCCGG
Source organism: Bacteroidales bacterium (assembly GCA_017464245.1). Lineage (GTDB taxonomy): Bacteria > Bacteroidota > Bacteroidia > Bacteroidales > UBA932 > Cryptobacteroides. Next base: position 6,985 of record JAFUDV010000077.1, read on the forward strand.
CAAGGGCTTCAAGTTCTGCGCGCAGCGTGCTTGGAGCGGTGATTTCTGGGGCCTGACCTACAATGACGGCTTCACCGAGGCCGGTGGCAACTGCACCGTTTCCGAGGATGGCTTCTATCTGGTCCATATCGACTTCAAGAACGAGAAGGTCCATGTGGAACCGGCCCGGATTTACGGCATCGGCGAAGCTTTCGGCGGTTGGGATGAAGAGAAGGAGGAGAACCTGTTCAAGGCGGATGGCAAGACCCTGAAGGCGACCCTTCCGAAGGCCGGCAATCTCCGGATGTATGCGGCTTCCTCCATCTCCACTTCCGGCTGGTGGACCCGTGAGTTCAACCTCTTCGACGGCCAGATCGTGCCCCGTCTGATGGACGAACTGGCTGCGGTCCCCGCCAAGGCCGGCCAGGTGGTCGTGCTGGACTTCAACGCCGGCACCGGCGAGATCACCGGTGAGGGCGAGGCTCCCGCCTATAAGACCGAGATCAGCGTTCCGGGCGCCTACTCCGGCAGCGAGTGGAGCCTGGATACGGCTCCGAAGCTTCTGGGCAAGGCCGACGGCATCTTCAAGGGCGCGCTGGCCATGTACAAGAAGGACGGGGCGGACATCGAGTTCAAGTTCGGACATGACGGCAGCTGGATCGGCGGTACGGCCGACGGGCTGAACTACACCCTGGGTTCCGACGGCAACATGACCATCGACGAAGGCTCGTATTTCTGGACGGTGGACCTGGAGAACAAGACCGCTGCCGCCGTCAAGATCGAGAAGGTGGGCCTGATCGGTTCCTTCAATTCCTGGTCGGACGATGTGGTGCTGACCTTCAATTCTTCGGATTACACCTACAGCGGCCAGGTGACGTTGGAGGCGAATGCCGAACTGAAGGTCCGTTTCAACGGCAGCTGGGACTATTCCCTGGGCGGTGACCTCAACCGGCTCCAGGACGTGAACGACAACTGCAAGGTCGCCGAGGCCGGTACCTATTCGGCCAAGCTGGACCTGAACAAGGGTACGCTCACGCTCACCAAGTAGTTTTTTCGGGCCGGGGCCCCTGACCGGACCCCGGCTTGCCAATACATAGACTCCTACCATGAAGAAACAGGCTGCTTTCCTGCTTGCGCTGGCCGTTGCCGCGCTCGGTTTCGTCCTCTCCTGCGATCCCACGGTGGATCCGGCCGTGAGCGAGACCCTTACCGTCACGCCGGACGCCGTCTCGTTCGAAGCGGACGATGCGTCGGTCAAGTTCGTGTACGTCACCGCCGAAGGGGACTGGACGGCGTCGCTTTCCGGCAACTGGATGCATCTGGAGAAGTCCTCCGGGAGCGGAAAAGGCGTCCTGGCGCTGACGGTCGATGCCAACGCCGGCGAGGACCGGACCGGTTCCCTGACCGTCAAGGCCGGGTCCAGGACGGCGGCGGTGTCCGTGTCGCAGAAGGGCCGCAACGTCGTGGACATCGTCCCGGTGGCCGATGCGTTCGACGGGACCAAGCGCGCCTCCACGACCTATCAGCTCCTGATCTACTCCTTCGCCGACAGCGACGGAGACGGCGTGGGCGACTTCAAGGGCATCCAGGGTAAGCTGGACTACCTGGACGGTCTGGGCGTGACGGCGCTCTGGCTGTCCCCGGCGCACCCTTCGGACAGCTATCACGCCTATGACGTGACGGATTACTACACCGTGAATCCGTTGTACGGCACCGAGCAGGACTTCAAGGACCTCATCGACGCGGCCCACGCCAAGGGCATCAAGATCTACATGGACTACGTGCTGAACCATTCCGGAAAGGGAAATGACTGGTTCAGACAGGCGCTGTCCGACCCGTCCAGCAAGTACCGGGACTATTATTTCATCACCTCCAATCCTTCGGCCGACTATTCGAAGTTCCCGATGCTCAAGGGAACGACCTACCAGTCCGGCGAGTGGAAGCAGGCGACATCCGGTTCGCCCAAGCTGACCGTCACCCGGACCGACGAACCTGTGACCACGGGCACATCCGACTGGAATCTCTGGGTCTGGCAGGATGGCGGAGAAGGGAAAGTCGTCCGTTTCACTCCCAAAGGTGACGGTACCTATTACCTCGTCATGGAGGTCAACGGCAAGTGGGGCATGCTGGTCCGCAAGTACATGAATTGGAACGCCGGATCCAAGTTCGGCGCTTCCGGGAACGGCTTGATCACGGAAGGCCGGGCGGTCGACCTGGTGGGTGAAGGCAACGACATGAGTTTCACCGGATCGGGTCGCTATAAGATAGAACTGACGGATGTCGCCACGGAAACCCTCTACTACATGGGCTGCTTCAGCGACTGGATGCCGGACCTGAACTACGGCGATCCCGCGACGGCCGAGACCAATCCCACGTTCCTGGACCTGGCCGCATCGGCCGACAAGTGGATCAACCTGGGGATCGACGGTCTCCGCCTGGATGCGGTCAAGCACATCTGCGGCGGCATCAATTCCTACAACAATTCCTCCAACCAGACGCTGCTGAAAAAGTGGTACGACCACTGCAACGCCACGTACAAGGCGGCCGGGCACACGGACGACATCTTCATCGTCGCCGAGGCCTGGGATTCGCACAACGTCGAGAAGACCTACTACAAGGGAATCAACTCCTGCTTCGAGTTCGAGTATCTCGGGACCCTGTCGAGGGCCGTGAACGGAAACGCCTCCAATTACGTGTCCACGGTGAACGGCTATCTCTCCGACCACGCGGGGCAGCGTGCGGACGCCATCACCTCCCTGTTCATGTCCAACCATGACCAGGACCGCGCCGCAGAGTCCTTCGGACGGGACGCCGCGAAGGAGAAGCAGGCCGCCGCGATGCTCCTCACCACCCCGGGCAAACCGTTTGTGTACCAGGGCGAGGAACTGGGCTACTACGGGAACAAGGGCAATGGCGACGAGTATGTCCGCACCCCGATCCTGTGGGACAAGGCGCTGAAGGAATGCGCCAAAAAGGGCGTGAACAACAAGGTGGACAATACGATGCTCAAGGCCGACATCTCCGTCGAGGCGCAACTCGCCTCCGCCTCCTCGCTCCTGAACGTCTATAAGACCTGGAGCCGGGTGCGCAACACCTACCCGGCCCTGGCGGACGGCAAGATGACGGATGCGGCCCTGGGCGGCGGCAGTTCCATCGGCGCCTGGTACATGACCTCCGCGGACGGCCAGAAGATGCTGGTCATCCACAACGTCGCCTCCTCCGAGAAGTCCGTCACGGTCAAGGACGACCTCTCCCGGCCCGTCGCCCTTCTCGGTTCCGCCACCCGGGACCACGACTCCCTTACGCTCGGAGCCCACTCTTCCGTCGTGTTCCTGCTGTAGGCACGCCCTCCCGACACGCATGGTCGGGCCGGGCAGGAACCCGGCGCCAGACGGCGCTAGGGGAGCTGGCGGCGGACGGCTTCGAGGTAGAAGGCGCGGCGCTGGGCCTGGGAGATGCGGTAGCGGACCAGGCGGGAACTGGCCTGGAGGCCGTCGTCGAGGTTGCAGACGAAGAGGTCGTTCACGTCGGCGATGTACAGCCGGTCGTAGCGGAGGTCCTGGCCTTTCTGGAGCGAGAGGGTGTAGTTCATCGCCTTGACGGCGTCGGGCTCTCCGAGGTTGTCCCGGGAGAAGACATAGAGGCCCATCTTGTCGAAGTGGCCGTAGAAGCCGTTGCCCACCTTGGAGACCTTGCTTTCGAGGATCCGCCGGAGGGGGAGCGCCATGGACCAGTAGGACAATTCCTTGATGCCGATGTACTTGCCCTGTTCCAGGCCGAAGGCGTAGCCGTATTCCAGGATGCTTTCCATGTCCTCGTCCTCCGGGGCGGGGGTGATGCCGGCGATGTCCTGCAGGAGGGCTTCCTCCGCCCGGCGGCTCTCTTCCATCGCCCGCGTGACCTCGATGCCCACGGTGTGCCCGTCCTCCGACTGGAGGTCCGGGCGGTCCCGGTTCACGAGGCCGTCGAACTCGGCGCCGAGAAGGGCCGAGAGGGAGATCTGGGCGTACTGCTCGAAGAAGCAGGTCCCGAAAGGGCGGGGTGCAGCCATGGCAAACGGCCGGGATTCCTCTTTCCCGGCCCGGTAAAGTTATACAATTTGCCAAATATCTCAAAACTTTCGTATCTTCGTGTCGGCTGCCTGACATCGGCTTCCCGGCCACGACGGTTGTAAAGTTCGTTCAAAATCACTAACTTGCGTCGTCATGCGAAGATGGCTCCATACGGCCCTGCTGCTATGCCTGGTCCTCCTGCCTCTGGAGGGGCGGGAACGGGAGCCGTGGCTGGACCGGCTGGACCGGGAACTGGAGAAAAAGGCGGAGTACGACGCCCAGAAGGAGGCGCGGATCGCCCGTCTCCGCGGCACGCTCCGCAGCGCCCTGGATGACGCGGACCGGTACGGCGCCACGCGGGCCCTGTTCGAGGAATACAAGAGCTACAAGTACGATTCGGCCTATGCCTATGCCGTGCGAATGGGCGGGCTGGCGGCCCGGCTGGACCGCCCGGACAGCCGGGTGGAGGCGGGCTGCGCGACGGTGTTCTGCCTGATATCGGCCGGCCTGTACAAGGAAGCGTTCGACACGATGGAGACGCTTTCCGTGGAAGGGGCCTCTCCGAAAGGGCTGCTGGAGTACTATAAGATGCAGGTGCGACTGAACTACTCCGCCCGCGGTTACGCACAGACAGCCCCCTATTGGGACGAATACTCCCGGACCGCGGAGGAATACAGCCGCCGGATCCTGGACATGGTGCCGTCGGATTCCCCGCTCTGGCATGAGTACAATGCCAATTTCCTGATGGAAAGCGCCCGCTACGAGGAAGGCATCGCCGAGTTCGCCCGCCTGCTGGACGACCCGGACCTGGACCTCCACTCCCGGGCGATCTTCGCATCCTCGACCGGCTGGCTCCAGCATTGCCTGGGCCGGGAGGACGAGGCGGTCCGGTCCCTGTGCGAGTCGGCCGTCTGCGACCTGCAGTCCTCCACGAAGGAGACGACGGCCCTCCGGATGCTGGCCGAGTACCTGTCCCGCCGCGGCGAGGTGGAGCGCCCGTCCCGCTATGTGCGCGAGTCCTTCGACGACGCCAATTTCTACAACGCCCGCCTGCGCAAGCTGGAGGTGGGCGCCGTGCTGCCCCTGGTGGAGAAGAACCATTACGAGGACCTGAAACGGGAGAGGAACCTCCTGGCCCTGAGCGTCGTCCTGGCCATCGCCGTCATCCTGGCCGCCATCGCCGCCCTGTGGTTCATCCGCCGGCAGAACCGCCGGCTGCACGAGGCGTGGGGAACCATCGAAGAACGGAACGCCCAGCTGGAGGAGGCCAATGCGCAGCTTGCCGAGGCCAATGAGATCAAGTCCGAGTACATCGGCAACTCCTTCTACATCAACGCCGAGTTCATCGACAAGATGGCGCAGCTGTACAAGACGGTGGACCGGATGATCGTCACCCGGCAGTACGACGAACTGCGTCGCTCCCTGAAGGAATCCACCATCGACAAGGAGCGGGACGAAATGTACGCCTCCTTCGATGCGACTTTCCTCAAGATCTTCCCGACTTTCGTCAACGACTATAACGCCCTGTTCCCGGAACCGGAGCAGCGCTTCCCCTCCGGAGGGCTCACCTCTGAGATGCGGATCTTCGCCCTGATCCGCCTGGGCATCACCGAGACCGAGCGCATCGCCAAGTTCCTGGACTACTCCGTCCACACGATCAACACCTACAAGACCCGCGTGAAGAACAAGTCCTGGGTGGAGAACGACCGCTTCGTGGCCGAAATCATGAAGATCGGAGGCCGATAGGGCCGATACAACCGTTATATTTTTTTACCCCGGAGGAGGGTGTCAATGCGCTGGCTCACAGCGTATTAAAATGTTTTAGAATTATATTTCCCCTATTTATTTCGGACGCGCGTGAGAATCCCGGTAATTTTGCGGTACACTGACAACTGTAACCCAAAATAACCAACTACACAACAACCTCATGAAAAGGATTCTTTCCGCTCTGACCTTCCTGTTCCTGACAGTGGGTCTGGTGTCCGCCCAGGGCGGATACCTGGTGAAAGGTGTGGTAGAGGATGCACAGGGACCGGTCATCGGTGCCACTGTCTTGCAGCAAGGCACGACGAATGGCACGACGACCGGCCTGGACGGAGACTTCGCGCTCCGCGTCCCGAGTGCGGATGCGCTGGTCGAGATCAGCTGCATCGGCTATGCCACCCAAGTTTTCAAGGCTTCCGAAGTTCCGGCCCGCGTTCTCCTCGCCGAGGACACCGAGTTCCTGGACGAGGTGGTCGTCATCGGTTACGGTACCCTCTCCAAGAAGGAGGTCTCCGCTTCCATCGTCCAGGTGGACAGCAAGGACTTCTTCCGCGGTACCACGAACAACCCGATGACGATGCTCACCGGCAAGGTGGCCGGTCTGAACGTCGTCACGAGCCAGGGCTCCAACCCGAACTCCGGTTCCGACTACCAGATCCGCGGCGCGACCTCCCTGCAGGCCGGCAACGGACCGCTCGTGGTGATCGACGGCGTTCCGGGCGGTGACATCCGCTCCCTGGCCCCGCAGGACATCGAGTCCATGACCGTCCTGAAGGATGCGGCTTCCGCCTCCATCTACGGTACGGCCGGCGCGAACGGCGTCATCCTCGTGACCACCAAGAAGGGCTCCAAGGACGAGGCCGGCACGGCCCATGTCACCTATGACGGTGCGTTCAACGTGAATTTCGTCAAGGACCCCATCGCGGTCCTGACCCCGGACGAGTGGGTCCGTTCCCGCCGCGGCACCGACTACGGCTACCGCACGGACTGGTACAACGCGCTCCTGCGCGACTTCTCCTATGGCCACAGCCACTATGTGGGCGTGGACGGCAGCACCGCCAAGGGCTCCTACAACGCTTCCGTGTCCTATAAGAACTCCCTCGGTGTGGACCTCGTGGACGCCCGTGAGGAATTCGGCGCCCGCGCCGCCGTGGAGCAGCGCCTCCTCAAGGACTTCCTCCAACTGAACATCAGCCTCAACGCCCGACGCGTGAACGAGGAATACGGCAACGACGGTTCCTTCGGCACCGCCCTCACCATCAACCCGACGTTCCCGATCTACAACGAGGACGGTTCCTTTTATCAGCCGACGGCTCCGACCGGCGCCACGAACCCGGTGGAGGCCATGCTCAACAAGACCGCGAACGGCCAGCGCCTGTACACCACCGGCGCCGTTTCCCTGAAGGCGAACTTCATCAAGAACGATGTCCACAACCTGAGTTCCACGGTCACCTACTCCCTGGACTACAACGACTACAAGTCCAACAACTACACGCCCATCGAGTCCCACGACAAGTATTGGAACGGCTATGAGGGCACCGCTTCCCTGAGCTACAGCAAGAACTGGCGCAACCAGCTTGAGTGGCTGTTCAACTACTCCTTCCACCAGGGTGCCCACCACCTCAATGCGGTCGCGGGCTACTCCTACCAGGACCACAACTCCGAGAGCATGAACATGACCAACCGGGGCTTCACCTACGACTCCCTCCTGTGGAACGACATCGGCGCCGGTACCGCCCGCACCGAGAATCCCGCCCAGACGAGCATGGGTTCCGGCAAGTCCCTGTCCAAGGTCATCGCCCTCCTGGGCCGCGTGAACTACAACTGGAACAACACCATTTTCGCTTCCCTGTCCCTTCGTCACGAAGGCGCCACCAACTTCGGTGCGAATCACAAGTGGGGCAACTTCCCCGCCGCGTCCATCGCCTGGGAAATGGCGAACATGGAGTTTATGCAGGGCGCCCGCTGGATTAACAGCCTCAAGCCCCGCGTCTCCTACGGTGTCACCGGCCGCCGCGGCGGTTCCAACGTGTCCCGTCCGACCTACGGCAGCCATGGCCAGTACTACATGGACGGCGAGTGGGTGAAGGGCTACCGCCCGGCCTCCAACGCGAATCCGGACCTCCGCTGGGAGAAGCTCGTCGCCGTGAACGTCGGTCTCGACTTCGTCTTCTTCGACAACCGCCTGCGTGGCAGCATCGACCTGTACGACCGCCGCAGCCCGGACCTGCTGTACAACTACACCGCGCCGCAGCCGCCGTTCATCCACAGCTCCATCCTCGTGAACGTGGGTGAGACCCAGAACCTCGGTGCCGAGCTCGCCCTGGACGGCGACATCATCAGGAAGAAGGACTTCACCTGGACTTCCGGCATCAACGCTTCCGTCGGCTACTCCAAGATCAAGACCCTGTCCAACCAGATCTACGGCGCCTCCTACATCGACATGCTGGGCACCGGCGGACTGGGGCAGACCTCCTACTACTACCGCTACACCGAGGGCAGCCGCCTGGGCACCCTGTACGGCTACGAGGCCGCGGGCGTGAACGAGTACGGCGACATGATGGTCTATGACAACGACGGCAAGGTCATCACCGCCGCCTCCGCCAACGCCGCCTACAAGCGCTATATCGGCAACACCATCCCGAAGCTCTTCCTGTCCTGGAACAATACGTTCCGCTACAAGCACTGGGACCTGAACGTGTTCATGAACGGTGCCTTCGGCCACATGATCTACAACAACCGCCGCGCCGGCAACCTCCAGAGCTCCGGTAACGCCAATGTCTTCCGCACGGCCTACACCCGCGACAAGGACATCCGCGAATACGGCGGCGTCGTCACCTCCTACTTCTTGGAGCACGGCGACTTCATGAAGCTGCAGAACGTCTCCCTGGGCTATACCCTGAATCCGAAGAACATGGATATCATCCGGAGCCTCCGCATCTTCCTGACTGCGACCGATCTGTACACTTTCACCGGCTACACCGGCACCGATCCTGCCCTGCTTTCCACCAACGGCCTGACTCCGGGCGTGGACAATGGCGTCGGTTATCCCGAGACCCGCGTTGTCACCCTGGGTGCGACCGTCACCTTCTAAACAGCGAGCGAAATGAAAAAGATATTCAATACCATCGCATTGGCAGCGGCTGCACTGAGCCTGACCGCTTGCTTCGACCTCACCGAGCAGGCCTTCAACCGGATCGAAGCCGACAACTTCTACCAGAACGAAGGCAGCGTGAAGGGCGCCATCGCTTCCGTGTACTACACGGCGGAAGGCTCCTTCGGCGAGTATTTCTTCTACCTGAACGAGTTCTCCGCCGACCAGATCGCCTGGCGCGTCTGGAACGGCGGCCAGTGGGGCTGGGACAACGCCGAAAAGTTCGTCCTCTCCTCCCATACCTGGACGTCCCAGTCCGTCATCATCCAGAACGCCTGGAACAACACCTGGGGCGCCATCGGCGAGTGCAACAGCATCATCAACGACCTGCAGACGATGGACCTCGAGGCGATCGGCGTGTCCGGCGAGAAGGCCGCCCAGTACATCGACGAGATGCGTACCCTCCGCGCCTGGTGTTACTACAACCTGTTCGAGGTCTGGGGCGGCGCCCTGCCGCTCAACACCGAGGTGACTTCCGAGGTTCCCCCGACTGCGGATCCGGACTTCGACACCTCCTGCAAGAAGATCTGGCAGTTTATGATCGCCGAACTGGATGAGAGCCTTTCGAACCTTCCGAAGAACAACGTGAACCGCATGAACCAGGCGACGAACCGGATGATCAAAGCCCGCCTCCTGTTCAATGCCGAGGTGTTCGTGAAGGAGGATCACTACAGCGAGGCTGCCTCCATCTGCCAGGAAATCCTCAACGGGACTTATGGCACCTATGCCTTGGCCGACGATTTCCGGGACATCTACGAAATCGACAATGTCAACTGCCCCGAGGTCATCTTCGCCCTCGCTTCCGAGTATGGAAAGTCCCATGGCAACGCCTACAACTGCCGCGACGTCACATTCCTTCCGTACAACGCTTTCGGCGATCCCGATTCCATCTTCGGCTCCAACAACGACCAGGGCCGTTGGAACTGCGTGATCATCGCCCCGTCCCACGACAACTCCGGCACGGTCCTCCCGACCGGCGGTACCGATACGGGCGGCAAGTCCTTCCTGTTCGACTATGGCGACAAGCTGGGCGCCGTGTACGACCGTTTCGACAACCGCGACATCCGCAAGAAGGCCTATCACGCCGACGAGAAAGGCAACTGGGAAGGCCTCTTCCTGATGGGTCCGCAGGTCGATTACTACACGGGCGAGCCACTGCCGGCCGACGCCGACCGCGATGGTCAGCCCCTCGTATATGTGGACCAGGTAGGCACTTTCCAGAATCTGGGCCGCGACCTTGCGACCGTGATGTCCCCGCACTGGGGCGAGACCAATTCCGGTTTCCGCATGCTCCGCTACCCGATCCTTCCGGACGTGTGCGGCGTGGATTTCCGCGATACGGACGAGGTGGAGTTCCGCCTGGCCGAGGTCTATTACATGCTGGCCGAGTGCAAGCTCCGCGCGGGTGACTCCGCTGGTGCGAAGGAACTGGTGAACCAGGTCCGCAAGCGCTATTTCAAGGCTTCCGACTGGACCACCGTCCAGAACGAACCGGGTCCCGGCTTCGACGCCTTCGATCTGGACTGGATGCTCAACGAGTGGGGCAAGGAGTTCCTCTGCGAGGGACGCCGCCGCCGCACCGATCTCCGCCGTTACGACGTGTTCACCCAGGGCCAGTGGTGGTTCTTCGGCCGTGGCGAGGGTGACGACGCCTATCCCGCCAAGCGTGACCGCAAGTACGAGTGGTTCCCGCTGCCGGAAGCCGCTCTTACGGTGAACCCCGGCCTCGTGCAGAATCCTAACTATGTAGCTGAGCAATGACCATGAAAAGAATACTATCCTATCTGACGATACCGGCCCTTCTCCTCGCCGCCGCTTCCTGCGCGCCGAAGGAAGAGATCGAGTTCTCCCATGAGGCGCAGGCTTTCGAGACCCGGAGCGACCGGATCCTCGTGGAGGCCATCCTCCCGCAGGCTACCGCGGCCGACGACGAGGTGTACATCATCGGCCCCTTCAACGGCGGCGAGACCGCCGTGGGCAACAGCGCCTACCGGCTTACCCGTTCGGCGGCCATTCCCGCCAAGTGGGGCGTCTATGTGGACCCTTCGGCTTTCCAGGGCGGAAAGACCCTCGCCGACGGCTTCACCTTCTTCAATGTCCAGCAGGGCCTCGAGCGGAGCTCCCGGAACGAGGACGTCCTCCATACCCTCACCATCGGCCCGGGCGAATGGGCCAATGTCTATGCCGACAAGTGGGCCAAGTTCTTCGAGCCGCCGGTGGATCCTTCGGGTCCGTCCCTGCCCGAGCATGACGGCGTGCGCGTGTATGTCATCAACGAGTCGGGCTGGGGCTCCAGCCTCACCCTGTACCAGTGGGGTGACGAGAACAACCTGGGCGGCGGCTGGCCGGGCATGGCCATCAGCGGCACGGTCACCATCGCCGGACAGTCCTACGACTACTTCGAGTACGGAGAAGAGGTGTACGGCCTTTCCCAGAACCTGATCTTCTCCAACAACGGCGACAGCCAGCTGGCGGACTACGCGCTCAAGTTCGAGGACGGCGTGCAGGATTACTTCCTCCATGTGACGCCCGACGGCGTGACCGAAGCTCCGAATCCGGCCGAGGGCGGCTCCACCGACCCGCGCGCCGCGATGACCGAGACCAGCCCTTGGGGCGTGATCGGTTCCATTGCCAGCACCGGCAACAGCTGGGGTGCCGACGAGCCGATGGTCACCGACGGCACCTGGCACGCGTGCCTGAATCTTGCGCTCACCGCTTCCGACGAGTTCAAGTTCCGCAAGGACGCCGGCTGGGACGTCAACTTCGGCGGTGCCTTCGCCGCGCTGGGAGAGCCCTTCGAGGTGAAGCAGGACGGCGCCAACATCAAGGTGACCGAGGACGGCACCTACGACCTGTTCCTGAACCCGGATGCGGCCATCGTCATCATCGTGAACGCCGGCGACCCGGTCACGCTGCCTTCCGGCGGCGAGACCCCGGAACCTCCGGTGGAGGAGACCAAGGATCCCGTGACCATCTATGTCCAGGACGCCTCCGGCTGGGAGAACCTGTACCTCTATATGTGGGGTGACAAGGAACTCTGCGGCGGCTGGCCTGGTGCGGCCGTGACCGAAACGGAGAAAATCGGGACCGTCACCTACAAGAAGATTGTCGTCAATGACGCGGAAGGCCGCGCCGAGAACCTCATCTTCAACAACAACGACGGTACGCAGACCGAGAGTTTCCCCGTTACCCTGTCCGGTGAACTGTTCGTCTCCCTGGATGCGGACGCTGTCATCACGGCCATCGACCCGCGGAACCCGGACATCAAGATCCTGGTGAACAACAAGACCGACTGGGAGGCCATCGCCCTGTACGCCTACGGCGACGCCGAGGCCTTCGGCGGCTGGCCGGGCGCCACGCCCGTGGGCACCGAGGAGGTCAAGGGCGTCAAGTACACCGTGTTCGGCCTCCCGGCCGACATGGCGGGCAAGACCCTCAACCTCATCTTCAACAACAACGGCGGCGGCAAGCAGCTTGCTGACTTCGCCATCACCGTTCCCGAGGAGGAGATCTTCCTGAACATCAACGCCAATTACTACGTGGACAATGTGGAGGGCAACCCGCGCGGCGAGGCTTCCACCATCTATGTGGTGAACAAGCAGGGCTGGGAGACGCTGAATCTCTACGCCTGGGGCGATGCCGAGGTGTTCGGCGGCTGGGCCGGCGCGGCCGGTACCAGGATCGGCACCTGGTGCGGACAGCCCGTCTATACCTTCGATGTGGCGGCCGATGCTTCCGGCAAGACGGAGAACCTCATCTTCAACAACGGCGAAGGCGCCCAGTTCGATGCCCTGACCACGGTCCTCGGCGACGACCTCTTCCTGGAGATCGAGAACTCCGCGTGCAAGACCACCGAGCCGGCGACCCGCGTCTATGTGCAGGACGAGACCGGCTGGGAAGCGATTGCCCTGTATGTCTGGGGCACTTCCGAGATCTTCGGCAGCTGGCCGGGCGCAGCGCCTGCCGGCACCGAGGAGATCGGCGGCGTGACCTACAAGTACTTCGAGGTTCCGGCCTCGGCCTTCGGCAATACGGCGAACTTCATCCTGAACAACAATAACAACGGGGTCCAGCTGGAGAACTTCGACTGCCTGAAGGGCCAGACCGTCACCCGTGACTTCTATTTCCACTTCACGGCCGACAACGTGACGGTGGTGGAGTAACCTGACAACGGGCCGGGGTCCCTGACCGGACCCCGGCTTGCCAATAAACCCATAAACCATGAGAAAGACTTTATATCTGGTCGTTACGGTCCTCGCCCTCGCTGCCTGCGGGTGCGGGAAGCCGCAGACCCTGCCCGTCATTCCGTCTGACGGGAATTCCCAGTCCGGCGGGAAGGAGACCATCCCGGAACCCGGCATCACCTACGCCACGGAAGTGCTCACGCTGCCGGCGACGGCCCGTGACCACTACCAGATCTACCAGGTGAACCTGAAACTGTACGGGAATTCCGGCGCCTTCGGCAAGGTCCAGGCGCGGCTGGACGAGATCAAGGCCCTGGGCACGGACATCCTGTACCTGATGCCGGTGTATGCCGAGGGGAAGGACGTCTTGCCGGGAATGCCCGGAAACAAGCCGTTCGGGTCGCCCTACTGCATCAAGAATTACAAGGAGGTGAACAGCTTGTACGGCACGCTGGATGAACTGAAAGCCCTGGTGAACGCCGCCAAGGCCAAGGGAATGAAAGTGATGTTCGACTGGGTGGCCAACCACACCTCCTGGGACAACGTGTGGCTGACCGAGCATCCGGAGTGGTACGAGCACAAGGCCGACGGCAGCATCGCCTGGCCCACCAAGGACGGAGAATGGAAGGACGTGGCCCAGCTGGACTTCGGCAAGAAGGAACTCTGGGCCGCCATGGAGGACGCCCTGGAGTACTGGGTGAAGGAACTGGACATCGACGGGTACCGCTGCGACTATGCCCATGGCGTCCGTGACGACTTCTGGAAAGAGGCGATCGGCCGCCTGAAGGCCCTCAAGCCCGGTTTCATCATGCTCGCGGAGAGTGATTTCACCCGGATGTTCGACGACGGTTTTGACATCATCTTCGACCGGAAGATGAAGAGCGAGATGCGGAAAGTCATCGGCAGCACGGGCTCCACCAAGAGTTTCTTCACCTGGTACAAGAGTGACCAGGAGGCGGCTCCGGCGCCCAAGACCAAGCTCTTTTTCGTGACGAACCACGACGATGCGACCTCCGACGTGCCCTCCACGCAGTTCAAGAGCGCGGACGGCGCCCTCGCCGCCTATGTACTGATGGCCGCCCTCAACGGCTCCTCGATGCTGTACGGCAGCCAGGAGGTGGGCTACAACAAGACCATCAACTTCTTCATTACCCAGACGATGGACTGGTCGGCCAACGCGGACCTGAAGGCGAAGTATCAGGAAGCCCTCCAGGCGCTTGCCAAGGTGGACCGCAGCGGGGCGATGGTGGCCAGCGAGTCCGAAGGCGTGGTGTATGTGGCCTATCCGGACGCCCTGGTGGGCGTGAACGTGTGCGGCAAGGCCTGCAAAGCGTCCCTCCCGAAGGCCAATGCCGGCAAGAACGGCGTTCCGACCTCGCAGGATTTCGGGGCGTACGAATATAAAATCTGGAATTTCTAGGCGATGAAACGTTTCCTGACCCTGGCCGCCGGCCTGCTTGTAGCCGCAGCCCTCTCCGCGGGAGAAGTGACCCGCGTCGAGCCCCTGTCCTGGTGGACCGGGATGAAGACCGACCTCCAGCTCCTCGTGAACGGGGAAGGGATCGGCGCTTACACGACCGTCTCCATCGAGGGAGGGAAGGGCGTGAAAGTCAAGGCGGTCCATACCGCCGACAGCCCCAATTACCTGTTTGTCGATGTCGAGGTGGGGAAGAAGGCGAAGCCCGGCACCTATACCCTGGTGTTCCGCAGCGGCTCCGACGAAATCCGCCGTCCCTATGAGATTGCGGCCCGCGAACCGGGTTCCGCCGACCGGGACAGCTACACGACCGCCGACCTCATCTACCTCATCGTTCCGGACCGCTTCGCCAACGGCGACCCGTCCAACGACTCCACGGACGATACCGCCGAAAAGGCGCGCCGGGGCATGCCCATGGGCCGTCACGGCGGGGACATCCGGGGCATCATGGACCATCTGGACTACATTGCCGACCTGGGCGCCACCGCGCTCTGGTGCACCCCGATCCTGGGTGACGACGCCCCGCGCGGCTCCTACCACGGTTATGCCTGCTCCGACTACTACCATATCGACCCGCGCTACGGCTCCAACGAACTGTACCGGGAGATGGTCGCCGAGGCCCATGAGAAAGGCATCAAGGTCATCCTGGACGTGGTGACGAACCACTCCAGCACGGAGCACTGGTGGATGAAGGACCTGCCCTTCAAGGACTGGGTGCACATGAACGACCCTTACGTGAACTCGAACCACCAGATGGGCCTGGCCCTGGACCCGAACGCCTCCAAGGCGGACCTTGCCATCATGGAAGAGGGCTGGTTCGTCCCGTCGATGCCGGATATGAACCTGGACAACCCTTTCATGCTGAAATACTTCCAGCAGTGGGCCGTGTGGTGGATCGAATACTCCGGCCTGGACGGCTTCCGCGTGGACACCTGGTTCTACAACGAGAAGGTGCCCATGTCCGAGTGGGCGAAGGCCGTGACCGACGAGTATCCGAAGTTCAACATCGTGGGCGAAGTGTGGCAGGCGAACCCCGACTTCGTCGCCTACTGGCAGAAGGACAATCCCAACACCGACGGGTTCAACTCCCACCTGCCGTCCATCATGGACTTCCCGCTCCAGGGAGCCATCTCCAATGCCCTGACAGCCCCGATCCCCGGGCAGGAGCAGGGCGGCCGTCCGCAGGGAGGCTTCCCGGGCCGGCGCGGCGCGGACATCTCCGGCGTGTATAACGCCCTGTCCCATGATTTCCTGTACCATGACCTGGGCCACATGCTCATTTTCCTGTCCAACCACGACATTGCCCGCATCGGCGATACGTTCGGCCACGATCCCCGGAGGATGAAGATCGCCTTCACCTTGCTGGCCACCCTGCGCGGCATCCCGCAGCTGTTTTACGGCGACGAGATGATGTTCGTGACGGGCAGCGCCCGCCGGGACGACGGACGGCTCCGGATGGACTTCCCGGGCGGCTGGGACGGCGATCCGGTGGACCTCTTCACCGAGGAGGGCCGCCGGAAGGCCTCCGCAGACAGCACGTGGGCCCATGCCGCGGACCTGCACGACTATGCCCGGACCCTGTTCCAGTGGCGCAAAGGCTCGTCGGCCGTGCAGAAAGGCCGTACCCTGCATTTCATCCCCGAGAAGAACACTTACGGCTATTTCCGCTACGATGCGGAGGAAGTCGTGTTCGTGTTCATCAACAACTCCGACGAGGAGGCGAACGTGCCGTGGACCCGTTTCAAGGAGATGTCCGCCGGACTCGGCGAAGGCGTGGACGTCCTGACCGGGGAGCGCGTGACCGTCTCCGACGCGACCGTGGTCGCACCCAAGTCCACCCTGGTCGTGGACTACCGGCTCTGAACCATGTTGGTTGGTTTGCCATAACGTCCTTTCCTTAGAGTGTAGTTAGTATTTATGGAAACGGACAGGTCCGGGGCCTTTGGCCGGGCCCCGGGCCACAAATAACACCAGATCGATGAGAACGACCTTCCTTGCCGCCGCGCTGCTCGCCGCCGTGGCCTGCTCCCCGAAAATGACCGTGTCGTCCCCCGACGGGCGCATCGCCGTCCGTTTCGCCCTGGATGCGTCAGGCATCCCGTCCTATGCCGTGGATGTGGACGGTGCGGCGCTTGTGGAACCGTCCGTGATGGGCCTCCTTTCCGACGAGGTCAACCTGGACCGGGGCTTCTCCCTGGTCTCCTCCCGGACGAAGTCCGTGCGGGAGACGTGGCACCAGCCGTGGGGCGAGAACAAGGAGGTGGAGGACAGCCACCGCGAGCTGACGCTGCATCTGGAGAACGAGGCCGGCGTGGGCCTGGACGTGGTTTTCCGGGTGTTCGACGACGGCGTGGGCTTCCGCTACCGTTACGCGGTGCCCGGGGCCGACACGATCCGGATCATCGGCGAACGGACCCGGTTCGCCTTCGCCTCCGACGCGACCTCCTGGTCCATCCCGGGGGACTTCAACTCCTACGAGCACCTGTACCGGAAGATGCCGCTCTCGGAACTGCGGGACACCAATACGCCGCTCACCCTGAAGTTCTCCGACGGGCTGTATGCCGCCGTCCATGAGGCGGCGCTGGTGGATTTCCCGGAGATGGTGCTCCGGCATGATATCGGCCTGACGTTCCAGTCGTCGCTCGCTCCGCTCCGGCAGCAGCGGCGCAGGCGGGGAGCCCCGCTCACGGAACAGTTGGACGTGAAGGCGGTGGTGCCGGGGACCTTCGAGACGCCCTGGCGGACGGTGCAGATCGGTCGGAAGGCTGTGGACCTCGTGAATTCCTCCCTCATCCTGAACCTTAACGAGCCCTGCGCCCTGGCGGACGTCTCCTGGATCCGGCCGATGAAATACATCGGCGTGTGGTGGAGCCTGCACCTGGGCCTCGAGTCCTGGGGCGGGGAAGGCCATGGCGCGACGACGGAGAATGCGATGCGCTACATCGACTTCGCCGCCGCCAACAACATCCAGGGCGTCCTGTTCGAGGGTTGGAACGACGCCTGGCGGGGCTCCGACGCCCTTCCTGACTTCGACTTTACGCGCCCGGCCCCCGACTATGACGTGGAGAAAGTGGCCGCATACGCCCGCGGGAAGGGGATTTACCTGATCACGCACAACGAGACCGGCGGCAATTACCGCCGCTTCGAGGAACAGCTGGAACGCGCCCTGGACTGGGACGCCTCCCTGGGCATCCATGCCATGAAGACGGGCTATGCGGGCGGGGGACTCTCCGGCGGCGCGCCCCGGCACAGCCAGACCGGCGTCCGGCATTTCCAGAAAGTGGTGGAGGAAGCCGCCGGGCGGCAGATCATGGTAGACGGCCACGAGGTGGTCAAGGCCACCGGCCTGCGGCGCACCTGGCCCAATTTCATGACCCGCGAATGCGTCCGGGGCATGGAGTACAACGGCTGGGGCCCCGGCAATCCGCCGTCTCATACGGTCACGCTGCCCTATACCCGGCTGCTGGGTGGTCCCGTGGATTATACCCCCGGCGTGTTTGACATCCTGTACACCTGCACGGAGGGGCGTCCGCAGCTCCGTACCTGGGGCCGGCCGGCGACGGAATGCCGTGAGCATACCACCCTTGCGAAGCAGATGGCCAACTGGGTCATCCTCTATTCCCCGATGCAGATGGCCTGCGACCTCCTGGAGAACTACGAGGGGCATCCCGCCTTCCAGTTCTTCCGCGACTTCGACGCCGACTGCGACGCCTCCGAAGCCCTGCAGGGCGAGGTGGGCGAGTGGATCGCCGTCGTGCGCCGGGCCGGCGACCGGTTCTTCCTGGGCGCGGCGACGGACGAATCGGCCCGGACCGTGGAGCAGCCGCTGACCTTCCTCCGTCCCGGGGTGCGCTATACGGCCACGATTTACGGCGACGCTCCGGAAACCGACCTGGAGACGAACCCTGCCGCCTGCGAAATCACTTCTTATACATTGACTTCCGACGATACCCTCACGCTCCGCCTTGCTGCCGGCGGTGGTGCGGCGGTGTCCTTCATTCCAGAGTAACTTGCGGAATTGCAGGTTTCGGGGGCTATACGTTAGATGAGAAAAAAATGTATATTTGCATGTGTAATCGACCGGATATGAAACGAATCCTGACTCTCGCGGCCCTGGCCGCCGCCCTCCTCTCCTGCAACGACAGACCCATGAGTAAGCTCTATGAGATGACCGCCCTTTCCAACAAGGGCGAAGAGGTCGCCTTCTCCGACTATGCGGGAAAGGTGCTCCTGATCGCCAATACCGCTTCCAAGTGCGGTTTCACACCCCAGTATGACGGCCTGGAGGCCTTGTACGAGAAGTACAAGGACCGGGGGCTTGTCGTCATCGGCTTCCCCTGCGACCAGTTCGGTCACCAGGAGCCGGGCTCCAACGAGGAGATCGAAGAATTCTGCCGCCTGAACCACGGCGTGACGTTCCCGCTCATGGACAAGTGCGACGTGAACGGGGAGAATGCGCACCCGGTGTTCCAGTGGCTCTATGCCCAGAAGCCCTTCGCCGGCTTCGGCGAGGGCGAGACGGCCCAGTTCATGGACAAGATGCTGTCGGCCCAGGATCCGGACTATGCCTCCAACCCGGACATCAAGTGGAATTTCACGAAGTTCCTCGTGGACCGGAAGGGCAACGTCGTCGCCCGTTTCGAGCCCACGGTCACTCCCGAACAGCTGGAGTGTCAGGTCGCTGACCTTCTGTAAGAGCCGGTCCTCTATCCCGATAGCCCTGCCGGTTGCTGACCGTGCAGGGCTTTTTTATAAACAACTTAACAAATCTGACGTATGATCTATGAATCCCTTGCCGACTTGATCGGCAACACCCCGCTCCTTCGCGTCTCCGGCTTCGAGGGCCAGGTCGCGGAACTGCTTGTGAAACTGGAATCCTTCAATCCCGGCGGCTCCGTCAAGGACCGCATCGCCCTTGCAATGATCGAGGATGCCGAGGCCTCCGGCACGCTCCGTCCGGGCGCCACCATCATCGAACCCACCAGCGGCAATACCGGTGTCGGGCTCGCCTGGGTTGGGGCCGCCAAGGGCTACCGGGTGGTCCTGACCATGCCGGAGACGATGAGCCGTGAACGGAGGAGCCTGCTCAAGGCCCTCGGGGCGGAACTGGTCCTGACGCCCGGTTCCGAGGGCATGAAGGGCGCCATCCGGATCGCCGACGAACTCCGGGACGCTACGCCCGGCGCCGTCATCCTGGGCCAGTTCGTGAATCCGGCCAATCCGGCCGCCCATTTCCGCACGACCGGCGAAGAAATCTGGAGGGATACGGAGGGGAAGGTCGATGTCTTCGTCGCCGGTGTGGGCACCGGCGGCACCGTAAGCGGCACCGGAAGGGCCCTCAAGGCCCATAAGCCCGCTGTCCGGGTGGTCGCCGTCGAGCCGTATTCGTCGGCGTTCCTGTCCACGGGCGTGGCCGGACCGCACAAGATCCAGGGAATCGGCGCCGGTTTCCGGCCTGAAACCTATGACCCTGCCGTCGTGGACGAAGTCATCCCCGTCACGGACGAGGCGGCGGTGAAGGCGGGCCGGGAACTGGCCGTGAAGATGGGCCTGCTCGTAGGGATCAGTTCCGGAGCGGCGTTCTCGGCGGCGCTGTCCCTGGCCCGGCGGACGGAATACGCCGGCAAGACCATCGTGGCCCTTCTGCCGGACACGGGCGAGCGCTACCTGTCCACGGTCCTTTTCGACACGGACCATTATCCGCTTGCCTGACATGGACCTATCCCTCGACCGGACGGCGGGCCATCTGAAAATCCTGATGGCCCGTATCAAAGACGTTGTCTTTCCCGAATACAGCGATGTGGACGAGACTTATGCACGCCGGGGCATCCAGGCGGAGCTGGAGGCGGTGACCGGCGGCGACTGTGCCGCGGCCTTCATGCGCCGCCTGCCCCGGATCCGGAAACTGCTCCTGGATGACGTGGACGCCATCGCCCACAACGACCCCGCCGTCACGGAGATCCGCGAAATCATCTATTGCTATCCCGCCGTGACCGCGATGCTCTATTACCGGACAGCCCACGAACTCTACCTGCTGGACGTCCCGGTCATTCCGCGTATCCTGACGGAGCATGCCCATTCGGTCACCGGAATCGACATCCACCCCGGAGCGGTGATCGGTGACCATTTCGCCATCGACCACGGAACGGGCATCGTCATTGGCGCAACGGCGGTCATCGGCTCTCATGTGACGCTCTACCAGGGCGTTACGCTGGGCGCCCGGAACTTCAGCTATGATGCGGACGGCAAGCCGCTCGACATTCCCCGCCACCCCATCCTGGAAGACGGGGTGACCGTCTATTCCAACGCGTCCATCCTGGGACGCGTCACGGTCGGAAAGGGGTCTGTCATCGGCGGCAACGTCTGGCTTACCCACTCCGTCCCTGCCGGCTCGCGCATCCTACAGGGCAAGCTCCAGGACGTGCGTTTCACCGACGGCGCGGGAATCTAGTAATACTGGTAGAACAGCGCGATCGATTCCATCCCGGCGAAGAGCTGCCGCAGGAGGTAGCTCTCGTTGGGGGAGTGGATCGTGTCACGCTCCAGGCCGAATCCCATCAGGAGCGGGTCGATGCCCAGGATGCGCTGCAGGTCCGCCAGGATGGCGATGGAGCCGCCGCCCCGGGACGGGACCGGTTCGATACCATAGACCTCGGCCATGGCCTTCGACGCGGCCTTGTACCCCTCCGAGGTGATGGGGATCAGGAAGCCGTTGCCGCCCTCGCAGGGCTGGACATCGACCTTCGCATACGGCGGGCAGATGGCGCGGAAGTGCTTCTCGAACAGTTCCGTGATCTTCTCGGAGGTCTGGTTCGGGACCAGGCGCATGGAGATCTTCGCATGGGCGGTGGAGGGGAGGACGGTCTTCGCGCCCTTGCCGGTGTAGCCGCCCCAGATGCCGCAGACATCCAGGCAGGGACGGATGCCGGTGCGCTCCAGGGTGGTGTAGCCCTTCTCGCCCTTGACTTCCGCGATGTCCAGGAATTCCTTGTATTCGTCCATGTCGAAGGGAGCGCGGGCCAGCATGGCGCGGTCCTCGGCGGAAAGTTCCACGACGTCATCATAGAAGCCCGGGACGGTGACGCGGCCGTCGGCATCGTGGAGGCTGGCGATCATGGCGCAGAGGGTGTTGATCGGGTTCGCCACGGCGCCGCCGTAATGGCCGGAGTGCAGGTCCTTGTTCGGACCCGTGACGGTGACCTCCAGGTAGGCGAGGCCGCGCATCCCGCAGTTGATGGAGGGGACCTTCTCGGAGATCATCGTGGTGTCGGAGACCAGGATGATGTCGGCCTTCAGGAGGTCCTTGTGGGCTTCAGCCCAGGCGGCGAGGGAGGGACTGCCCACTTCCTCTTCACCCTCGAAGATGAATTTCACGTTGTGCCGGAGGAGGCCTTTCTCCAGCAGGTATTCGAACGCCTTGAGGTGCATGAACAGCTGGCCCTTGTCGTCATTGGCCCCACGGGCGTAGATGGCTTCCTCGCCGGTGGCGGGGTCCTTCGCGATGACGGGCTGGAAGGGGTCCGTGCGCCATTTCTCCAGGGGCTCCGGCGGCTGGACGTCGTAGTGCCCGTACACGAGGACGGTCTTCTGTGCGCCCGGGATGGTCTTTTCTCCGAAGACGACAGGATTTCCGGCGGTCTCGTAAACGGCGGCCTTGTCGGCCCCGGCGGCGGTCAGGAGTTCCGTCAGGCGGCGGGCGCAGCGGTACATGTCCATCTTGTACTCGGGCTTGGCGCTGATGGAGGGTATGCGGAGGAGGGAGAACAGTTCCTCGAAGAAACGCTCCTTGTTCTGCTGGATATAGGCTTTCATCTTGTCAGTGTTTTTACAAAAATAGCAAGAATTCACAAAAAAGGGCATAGTTTGAAGAATAATTCATAACTTTATGGACCGAAACTAACCACATCATGAAAGACATCCTGAAATACCTGGCCACCTGGAAATTCTGGAAGGAGCTCGTCATCATGACCGTCGGCATGGCCATCGCCGCCGCGGCCGTATATTATTTCATGGTTCCGAGCAAGCTCGTGCTGGGGTCCATCTCGGGTCTGTCCATCGTCGTCGCCAATGTGCTGGACATGGTGGGCATCCCCGTGAAGGTCTCCTGGATTGTCACGGCCATCAATGCCATCCTCCTGGTCATGGCCTGGCTCCTGATCGGCAAGGAATTCGGCGCCAAGACCGTGTACACGGCCATGATCCTGGGTCCGCTCCTGGACTTCTGGGAGTGGGTGTGTCCCTATGAGAAACTCATCGAGCCCGGTCTCACCTCCGTGATGGGCGACCCGCTGATGGACCTCATCGTCTTCGTCCTGGTGGTGAGCATCTCGCAGACTATCCTGTTCAGCATCAACGCGTCCACGGGCGGGCTGGACATCCTCGCGAAGATCGTGAACAAGTACCTGCACTTCGACATTGGCGTGTCCGTGACCGTCGCCGGGGCCATCATCTGCTGCACGGCCTTCGCCATCAACCCGTTCCGCATGGTCGTGATCGGCCTCGTGGGCACCTGGCTCAACGGCCTCGCCCTGGACTACTTCATGGCCTCGGTCAACCGCCGCAAGCGCATCTGCATCATCTCGGACGAGAACGAGCGCATCCGCGTCTATATCGTGAACACCCTCTGCCGCGGCTGCACCCTCTACGATGTCCATGGCGGCTACAGCGGCGCCTCGCATACCGAGATCCAGGCCCTTCTGACCAAGGACGAGTTCTCCAGCGTCATGAACTTCATCAAGGAACAGGACATCAAGGCCTTCATCACCGCCGGCAACGTGAGCGAAGTGTATGGCCTGTGGAACCGCCACAAGAACAAAGTTGAAAAATAATTTGCAGATTCGGATTTTTGCCGTATCTTTGCAGTCCCCAATCACGCGGTAGTGGTGAAATGGTAGACACGCTACTTTGAGGGGGTAGTGCCCGATGGGGCGTGTGAGTTCGACTCTCACCTACCGCACGAAAGAGATAGTTTCGAAAGAGGCTGTCTCTTTTCGTTGTTGACACAAGTGATTGAGTGATAGTGCGTTGTGATCTCTAATAACGTGCTCGTACCGGTCCAATGTCGGGACCGGTACGAGCATTTCGGGCTGTTTTTCGCTCGTATGGGTCCCGCCGATGGACCGGTACGGGCACCGGAATGACAATGTGGAAAGCGTACAAGTCTGATTTGTACAGGATTTCTTTTGCAGAACGGTGTTTTGTGTACAAACCTCGCAGATTCGGCCGATTCCCGCCCGATTCGGGGAGACTTGAGCAGAAAACCTAAGCCAGAAGCACGTGCCAGTGTACAAGCGAGACTTGTACATCCGTTTTGGAACTCCGCCGGACAGATTCACCTCGAAGAGACCGGGATTGCACTGATTTCGGGGGTAGATGAGTATGAGATTGTAAAATAACGATATATACGAGAAAAAGAGGCTGCGCGCCTCTTTTTCTCTCCGAAATATTGTGTATTATTCTGAAACGGGGCGAACCAGCGCGAAGCCGGATTTGTTTTTTCCAAAAGAATCGATACCTTTGTAGCCTATGAAGAAAGAATCCGATATCGCCACTTCATCCAAGAAACTGGATTCCCTGAACCAGATGATTTGGGATAAAGGATTCACTACGGAAACTTTACGTTTACTGGTCAACCTGACCAAGGAGGTTTACGATGGCACCACGTTATTTGAACGAATTCCACAAGCGCAACAGCCAGGCCTGTCGCGAGGATCTGCGCTCCTCTGCGCGGCGGCCATTGTCTGTCGAGGATGTCCTGGAACAGAGTCGGAGGCTCGG
>JAFUDV010000078.1 GCA_017464245.1 Bacteroidales bacterium
AAGAGATAGAAGGTTATAGCCATAGCTTGTAAATTTATCTTACAAGACAAAAATACAAGCTATTTTCCGAAATAGCAAGCACCAACTAAAAAAGTCTAACAACAGCAACTAGCTAATTGTTAGACTTTTCCAATCTTAGGAGATGTTTGAGAAGCTTCAAAAACATTCCTTTGTGCCCCGGGCGGGAATCGAACCCGCACGGCCGTTTCGGGCCAAGGGATTTTCGTACCACTGAGGCTTTCACCACCAGGACGGCGTGCCGTACCTCTTTGGGGTCTGGACTATTCCTTCACCGTAGGACCGGGTCCGTTAGGTGTGTCGTGTCTAGTCTCTGCACCTTCCTCCTGTAGGAGGCTTGGCTCAAGATTGCCTTCAGCGCGACCTGGTAAGGTTTCCTTGAATTTACGACATTCTACATCCCTCCTTTCGGAGAGTGCACTCAATTTCGCTCTTCCTCGATAATTATTCGTTAATGCATGACAATTCGGGCATAATAGAATGAGATTATCCAAGCGGTTGTCTGTGTTGATTCCGTTAATGTGATGAATCTCCAGGGGAATTGGTTGACCTTGCCATTTATCCAAACCACAGTGCTCACAGTGATGCTTACCTGTCGTTTTCTTATAGTGCTCACGGAGTCTCCAAGAGCATCGATAGGAAGAATCTGCGACATATAGATCATCATCCTTGATTCCGTGATTCGGCTTGAATGCTAAACCAACATTCCATCCTTTGCCCGTGAAATGGGAGATGTCTAATCTATTATCAGCGATAATCTGCTTAACAGTCTTATAGTTACCCCCAATGGGTCTTAATCCCAAATGACGAAGTACGCCCGCAATCGACTTGTTTTCAGCGACGGCTTTCCTCACATCATCTATTGAATACCTAACTTTTCGCATACACGTAAAGTTAGGATTTACTACCGAGATTAACAAATAATTATGTCAAAGAGCTCGCATAAGTCCCTCGTGTCTACCATTTCACCACCAGGGCAATGGCCGGTCCGCGAAGGGGCGGAACGGACTGCAAAGGTAAGGATTTTTTCTGACAATGAGAACGCGGGCCCTAGGTACAAAGCTTGTTTGTACAACAAAAGGCCCCCACAACGCTGTTTTGCTGTACATGTCTCCCAGAAACCGGGCGAAAAGGGCTGAATCACAGGAGATATGTACACGAAAACCTGCATGGGAGCATTTTACTTGTACATACGCGACATGTACAACGAGTGCTTACAAAAACAGGCGCTGAAAAAGCGCCCGTTCCTGTCGATGGATGTGAGAACCTACTCCGCAAACAGCGTCACAATGTTCAGAATCACCTTCGTGGCGGCGAACATGCTCTCCAGCGGGACGAACTCCATCTTGCCGTGGAAGTTCAGGCCGCCGGCGAAGATGTTCGGGCAGGGGAGGCCCTTGAAGGAGAGGTTCGCGCCGTCGGTGCCGCCGCGGATGGGCTGGATCTTCACCGGAACCCCGGCCATTTCCATGGCCTTCACGGCCTTCTCCACGATAAAGTAGTGCGGCTCCACCTGTTCACGCATGTTGTAATACTGGTCGCGCACGGTCAAGGAAACCGTCCCGGCGCCGTACTTCGCGTTGATGAAATCGGCACAGTCGGCAATCAACTTCTTCTTCGCCTCGAACTTCGCCCGGTCGTGGTCGCGGATAATATACGCGAAATCAGCTTCTTCCACGGTGCCCTTGAAGGAGATCAGGTGGAAGAACCCTTCGTAACCTTCCGTGTATTCCGGGCGCTGGTCCACCGGCAGCAGGGCGCAGAATTCCTGGCCGATATGCAGCGCGTTCTTCATCTTCCCCTTCGCGGAGCCGGGATGCACGTTCCGGCCCTGGATATGGATCTTGGCCGATGCGGCATTGAAATTCTCGAACTCCAGCTCGCCGATCTCGCCGCCGTCCATCGTGTACGCATAATCCGCCCCGAAGCGCTCCACGTCGAACTTCACGACGCCGCGGCCGATCTCCTCGTCGGGCGTGAAGCCGATCTTGATGGGCCCATGCTTGAACTCCGGATGCGCCATGATGTACTGGACCGCGTCCATGATCTCCGCCACGCCGGCCTTGTCGTCGGCCCCGAGGAGGGTCGTGCCGTCGGTGGTGATGAGCGTCTGGCCCACGAAATGAAGCAGTTCCGGGAACTCGGAAGGCTTCAGCGACAGTCCGGGCATTCCGCGCAGGGGAATCTCTCCACCGTCATACCCCTCGATAATCTGCGGCTTGACATCCGCCCCCGAAGCGTCCGGCGCCGTATCCACATGGGCGATAAAACCCAAGGCCGGCACCTCCTTGTCCACATTGGAAGGGATGGCCCCCATCACATACCCATACTCATCCAGCGTGGCCTCCACGCCCATCGCGTTCAGCTCCGCGCACAGCATCCGCAGCAGGTTCAGCTGCTTCGCCGTGGACGGCTGGCTCTCGGAATCCTCATTGGACTGTGTGTCCACCGCGACATAGCGCAAAAATCTGTCTAAAAGCTTTTCCATTTATTTCGAAGTTTTCATTGAAGCATACACCATATACGCAATCAGCAGCACGAACGGCACGATGGCCACGGCCTCGCCGTAGGCGGCATTCCAGCCGGAGAGGAACAGGTCCACGTTCGCGAAGCGCAGGATGGCGCTCACCACACCCATGAGGGCGCCGCCGGCGATGAAGCCGGACGCGATGAGCGTGCCCTTCTCCTGACGGGCCGCATTGACCGCGGCATCCTTGGAGCGCGTGCTCACATACCAGGAAATCGCACCGCCCACCAGCAGCGGAAGGTTCAGGTCGATGGGGATGAACATGCCCAGGGCGAACGGCAGGGCCGGCACCTTGAACGCCGTGAGCAGCAGCGCGATGGCCGCGCCGATGCCGTACAGCAGCCACGGGGCGCCGCCACCGTTCATCATGGGCTGGATCACCGCCGCCATGGCATTGGCCTGCGGGGCCACGAGGGCCTGGTCGCCCGTGAAACCGTATGTCTTGTTCAGGACCAGCATCACCCCGCACACCGTCACGGCCGAGACCGCGACGCCGAGGAACTTCCATCCCTCCTGCTTCTTGGGCGTGGAACCGATCCAGTAGCCGATTTTCAAATCCGTGATGAAGGATCCGGCAACCGACAGGGCCGTGCACACGACACCGCCGATGATGAGGGCTGCCGCCATGCCCGCATTGCCCTTCAGGCCCACGGCCACGAGGATGAGGGAAGCGATGATGAGGGTCATCAGCGTCATGCCGCTCACCGGGTTCGAGCCCACGATGGCGATGGCGTTGGCCGCCACCGTCGTGAACAGGAAGGAGACGACCGCCACGATGACGAGGCCCACGACCGCCTGCCAGACATTGTCCACCACGCCGCCGAACGCAAAGAACGCGAAGATGGCGAGGAGAGCGATCACCACGCCCCAGACGATGGTCTTCATGGGCAGGTCCTCCTCCGTCCGGAGGCCCTTCTCCGCCGTCGCACCGGGCTTGCGCCTGAATTCGTTCACGGCCAGGCCCGCCGCGCTCTTGATCACGCCGAAGCTCTTGACGATGCCGATGATACCCGCCGTCGCGATGCCGCCGATGCCTATGTGGCGCGCATAGTCCTTGAAAATCTGCTCCGGAGCCATCTCGCCGATGGTCATCGTGACGCCGGTATTCATCAGGTCGATGACATCGGCCCCCCAGATGAGGTTCATCAGCGGAATGATCACCAGCCACACGAGCAGGGAACCGCAGCAGATGATGAACGCGTATTTGAGGCCGATGATATAGCCGAGGCCCAGCACGGCCGCGCCGGTATTGAGCTTCAGCACCACCTTGGCCTTGTCGGCGACAGCGGCGCCCCAGCCCATGACCGTGGTGGAAATGGTTTCCGCCCAGGTGCCGAAGGTCGCAACGCAGAAGTCGTACAGACCGCCGATGAGGCCGGCCGCGATGAGTGTCTTCGCGGACGATCCGCCGCTCTCGCCGCTCACGAGGACCTGCGTCGTCGCCGTGGCCTCCGGGAACGGATACTTCCCGTGCATCTCCTTCACGAAATACTTGCGGAACGGGATCAGGAACAGGATGCCCAGCACGCCGCCCAGCAGGGAACTCAGGAACATCTGCCAGAAATTGACCTCCACTCCGAGGATGTAGATGGCCGGGAGGGTGAAGATGGCGCCCGCCACGACGGCGCCGGAGCAGCCGCCGATGGACTGGATGATCACGTTCTGCGCCAGCCCGTCCTTCTTCTTGAGGGCTCCGGTCAGGCCCACGGCGATGATGGCGATCGGGATCGCCGCCTCGAACACCTGCCCGACCTTGAGGCCCAGGTAGGCCGCTGCGGCGGAGAACAGCATCACCATCAGGATGCCGATGCAGACGGAATACGGAGTAACCTCGGCATACTGCTTCGCCGGGTCCAGGATGGGTTTGTATGTCTCGCCGGGCTTCAGCTCACGCTGCGCGTTTTCCGGGAGCGATACAGGTTTCTTGTCTTCCATGCGTTCTTTGTGTTTCCACAAATTTACGCATTCTTGACGAGATTTTCAACGGCTTGGTTTACACGGTCGAAGGGGAAGGCGGCGAGCCGGTCCCGGAACTTCGCCCGGACCTCGGCGGTGCACAGGTTGCCGATGGAGCCTTCGTGCGTGTGATGGAGTTCCCCTTCGTAATGGAAGGAACCGTCCTGTACCGCGAGGCCGACCTGCCGGTAGGCGTCGCGGAAAGGGACGCCGGCCTCCACGAGGCGGTTCACCTCCTCCACGCAGAAGGCCTGCGCGTAGAGGGGCTTGTCCATGAGCCCTTCCGTCACGGTGATGCCGGGGAGGGCGAAGCACAGGATGTCCAGGCAGCTGTCCAGCTCGTCGAACAGGGGCAGGTACACCTCCTTCAGGAGCTGCATGTCGCGGAAGTATCCTGACGGGAGGTTGCCGGAGATGTGCCTCAACGTGGCCGGGATGCCCTGGATGCGGTTGCAGTGGGCCCGGACGAGCTCGAACACGTCGGGGTTCTTCTTCTGGGGCATGATGCTGGAACCGGTCGTGAAGGCGTCCGGCAGATGCAGGAACCCGAAGTTCTGGCTCGTGAACAGGCAGCCGTCCACCGCGAGCCGGCCGATGGTCTCCGCCACGGCGCTATAGGCCCAGGCGACCATCCGCTCGCCCCGTCCCCGGGACATCTGCGCATAGATGCTGTTGTAGTCCAGGGTACCGAACCCCAGCAGCTCTGTCGTGCGGGCACGGTTGAGCGGGGCGGACGAACCGTAGCCGGCCGCGCTGCCGAGGGGATTCTCGTCCATGACATCCCACGCCGCCTTGAGCATCACCAAATCGTCGGCAAGACTCTCCGCGTAAGCGCCCAGCCACAGGCCGAAGGACGAGGGCATCGCCACCTGCAGGTGCGTGTACCCCGGCATCAGGACATCCTTGAGTTCCTCGGATTTCTCCTGCAGCAGGTCGAACAGCGCGGCGACCTTGCCCACGGTCTTTTCGATCCGGGCCCGGGTGAACAGTTTGATGTCCACGGCCACCTGGTCGTTCCGAGAGCGGCCCGTATGGACCTTCTTGCCCACGTCGCCGAGCGTGGCGATGAGCCGGGCCTCCACCTCCGAATGGACGTCCTCGCCCTCGATGGTGAACCGGCCTTCCACGGCTTCCCGATGCAGTTTCCTGAGCTCCGGCAGGAGAACCGCCAGGTCGTCTTTCCCCAGCAGCCCCACCTCCGACAACATGGTGATATGGGCCATCGTCCCGAGAATATCCCACGGGGCCAGCATCAAGTCCAGTTCCCGGTCCTTCCCGACCGTGAATGCGTCGATCTCCGGCGCGTTGTCGAATCCTTTCGACCAAATTTTCATATTACCAATTGGTTCAATAAGTCCACATAAATGTCCACCGCCCTGGCGATGTCATCGACCATCACATACTCGTCCGCCGTGTGGGAGCGGGGAGAGTCGCCGGGGCCGAGCTTGACGGAGGGGAAGCGGCAGAGGGCCTGGTTGGAGAGGGTGGGGGAACCCACGGCGGGGAGTCCGAGGGAAAGCCCCCGTTGCACGAGCGGGTGGTCTCTGCCGATGGAGGATCCGCACAGCCGCGTGGAGCGGGCCTTGACTTCGCAGGGCGCCTCCGCCTGGATCAGTTCCAGGAGCTCCTCATTGGTATACAGCCCGTTGGAACGGATGTCCACGACGAAAGTACACAGGTCGGGAATCACATTGTGTTGCGTACCGGCGTTGATCTGCGTCACGGTCATTTTGACTGGGCCCAGGAGTTCGGATACTTTCTCGAACCGCTTTCCGCGGAACCATTCGATGGCTGGAAGCGCCTGGTAAATAGCGTTGACACCCTTGTCCCTGGCCGCATGTCCGGCGACGCCTTTCACGGCACAGTCCAGCACCATCAGCCCTTTCTCGGCAACGACCATCTCCAGCGAAGTCGGTTCTCCGAACACCCCGCAGACGACGGGGCCGCAGGCCGCCTCGATCTCCTTCAGCGAAACCTCCAGCCCGTTGCGGCCGCTGGACTCTTCTTCCGCGGAGAGCGACAGGACGAGCGTATAGGGCTGCGTGTAGGCTGTCAGGCGCCGGTAAGCATCGATAAGCGCCACGACCGACGCCCCGTCGTCGTTGCTCCCAAGCCCGTACAGCCGTCCGTCCTCGACCAAAGGCGTGAAGGGATCCCGGGTCCAGCCGGCGACCGGTTTCACCGTGTCGATATGGGCGTCCATCAGGACCACAGGGCCCGAGCCGGCGGCGCACCAAAGATTGTTGCCCACCCGGTGCGGGGCCAGGCCGTGCCGGAAGAGCCACGCTTCCAGGAAGTCGGCCACGGCGCCCTCGTCGCGGCTCGGCGACGGGATGGCGATCATCTGCCGGAGAAGGTCCGTCATAGGAGTTCGTCCTCGTGCCGGTTGTAGTACACACGCAGCGGGGTGGACAGGACCTTGATGAAGCCCTTCGCGTCTTCCGCGGTCCAGCCCTTCTGCATCTCGCCGTACTCGCCGAACTTGGTCTTTACCAGGTCGTTGGCGCTTTCCACGCCGACGGTCTCGAACTGCTTGGGCCCGTAATTCACAATGACGGTGCCGGTGACGTTCCGCTGGCTGCTCTCGAGCATGGCCTCGATATCCCGCATCACGGGCTCCAGATACTGGCTCTCATGGAGGAACATCCCGTACCAGGTGCCCACCTGGTCTTTCCAGTACTGCTGCCACTTGGACAGGGTGTATTTCTCAAGGTACTTGTGCGCGGCGATGATGAGCATCGGTGCGGCGGCCTCGAAGCCCACCCGGCCCTTGATGCCGATGATCGTGTCCCCGACATGGATGTCCCGGCCCAGGCCATATCCCTCGACGGAGGCCTCCAGCGCCTGGATGGCGGCGACGGGGGAGTCGAAGGTCTTCCCGTCCACGGAGACGACCTGGCCTTTCTCGAACCCGATCTTCACGGTCTTGTTCCCGGACTTCGTGACAGGCTTCAGGTAGGCCTCTTCAGGGAGCCCCTGCGCGGAATCCAGCAGCTCGCCGCCGCAGATGGACGTGCCCCAGAGACCCACGTTGTAGGAGTACTTGAGCTTCGCGAAGTCGGCCGGGAAGCCATGGGCGTTGAGGTAGTCCACCTCTTCCTGGCGGCTGAGGGCCTTGTCACGGGTGAGGGTGATGATCTGCATCTCGGGACACATCACCTGGAAGGTCATGTCAAAGCGGACCTGGTCGTTGCCGGCGCCGGTGGAGCCATGGGCGATGGCATCGGCCCCGACCTCTTTTGCATAACGGGCGATGGCAATGGCCTGGAAGATGCGCTCCGACGAGACGGAAATGGGATAGGTCCCGCCCCGCAGGACGTTTCCGTACACCATGTATTTCAGGCTCTTCTCATAATACTCATCTTTCACGTCCAGGTTCGCGAAAGCCTTGGCGCCCAGCTTGTAGGCGTTCTCTTCGTTCTTTTTCAGCTGGGCGGGGGAGAATCCGCCGGTATCCGCCGAGACGGCGTGGACCTCATGGCCCTGGTTCGCGAGGTACATGACGGTGTAGGAGGTGTCCAGGCCTCCGCTGTAAGCGACGACGATTTTCATAGGATGTATCTGTTCTTGATTTCGGGGAAAAGGGGAGTAAGCGCGTCGAGGACGCTGTCCGGGGACGATCCTTCCCGGAGGACCAGCAGGATGGTGTCGTCACCGGCGATGCTGCCGATGATGGGAAATACCACCTGGTGGTCGATGAGGCTGGCGACGGCGTTGGCCAGGCCGGGCAGGGTCTTGATGACGCCCATCTGTCCGGAGAACTGGATCCGGAGGATGCCGGTGGCGAGGTCGGTGGCGAGGCGCGGCTGCGGGGCGGCCTGGGAAACATACCCCTCTCCGGGGACTTTGGAGATCTTCAGGGCCCGCAGGTCGCGGGAAAGCGTGGCCTGGGTGGCCTCGATGCCGGCCTCTTTCAGGCGCAGGGCCAGTTCTTCCTGGTTGAAGACGGGCCCTTTCTGGATGATGTCCAGGATGGCCTGCTGTCGCGTTTTGGCGTTATTCTGCATAATTTGCGGATAAATATTCTTCTTTTTGCAAAGATATGCATTTTTATTGAAAAACATTGCATAATAAAAATTTTTTTAATTATTTTTGCGGCAGAGATCAAACTGAGTCTTATGGAAATCCAAGTGATGGTGGCCCAGGAATGCCACACCGCGTATGCGGAAGATATCTGCCAGGAAATCTACGTATCCTCCCTGGAGCGGAAGACCGGCATCGCCAACCGGTCCCCCGAATACATCAATGAAAAGATCCGGGCGGGGAAGGCGGTCATCGCCCTGACCGACACCGGCGAATTCGCCGGCTTCTCCTATATCGAATCCTGGGGAGGAAAGAGTTTTGTCGCGAATTCCGGCCTCATCGTCGCGCACAAGTTCCGCGGGATGGGCATTGCGAAGCGGATCAAGGAGCAGACCTTCATCCTCTCCAGGAAGCTCTTCCCGGACGCGAAGATCTTCTCCATCACCACGGGCGCCGCGGTGATGAAGATGAACTACGAGTTCGGCTTCCGGCCGGTCCCTTTCGCGGAACTGACCGACGATCCCGAGTTCTGGAAAGGCTGCGAAGGCTGCCGCCATTTCCCGATCCTGAAGGAACGTGACTACAAGATGTGCCTGTGTACAGGCCTTCTGTACGACCCGAAGGAGCATCTGACCATCCATCATCCCGACGAGCAATGATCCGCGCGGGCATCATCGGCGGCGCCGGCTACACGGCCGGCGAGCTGGTCCGCCTTCTGGTGAACCATCCGGAAGCGGCCATCGCCTGGATCCATTCGGAGAGCCAGGCGGGAAAGCCCGTGGCGGAGCACCATCCCGGCCTCGTGGGGGATACGGAGCTCGTCTTCACGGACCAGGTGGACCTGGGAGGGATCGACGTCCTGTTCCTGTGCTCGGCCCATGGCAAAAGCCGCGGCTTCTGGGAGGATCATCCCTGCCCGGAAGGGCTCAAGGTCATCGACCTGGCGCAGGATTTCCGGGACGAGTCCGACGGCTATGTCTATGGGCTCCCGGAGCTGAACCGCGACCGGATTGCCGGAACACGGAAAGTGGCCAATCCCGGTTGTTTCGCGACGGCCATCCAGCTGGCGCTGCTGCCGCTGGCGAAGGCGGGTCTGCTGACGGGCGATGTCCATGTCCAGGCGGTCACCGGCTCCACCGGGGCCGGTGTCAAGCCCGCCCCCACCACCCATTTCAGCTGGCGGACGGACAACCTTTCCATTTATAAGGTATTGACCCACCAGCATCTGCTGGAAATCCGCCGGAACCTCGGCGTGGGGGACAACCTCCATTTCATACCGGTCCGGGGCGATTTCGCCCGCGGAATTTTCGCCGTGGCCGAGACCGCCTGCGACCTTTCCCTTGAAAAAGTGACCGCCCTGTACAAGGACTTCTATGCCGATGCCCCCTTTACCTGGGTGCTTCCCGGCCCCGTGGACCTCAAGCAGGTGGTCAACACGAACAAGTGCCTCCTCGCGCTGGAAATGCACGAAGGGCGCCTGGTCGTCACCTCCGTCATCGACAATCTCCTGAAAGGCGCCTCCGGCCAGGCCGTGCAGAACATGAACCTGATGTTCTTCCTCCCCGAGACCGCCGGCCTCCGCCTGAAAGCTTCTGCATTTTGATATGGACTTATTCAATGTATATAAACGGTGGAACATCGAGCCCGTCCGCGGCCAGGGTTCCACGCTCTGGGACGCCGCAGGGCAGGAGTACCTGGACCTGTACGGCGGCCATGCCGTAATCAGCGTCGGTCACGGCCATCCGAAGTATGTGGCGGCGGTGGCGGAGCAGCTCGGGAAACTGGGCTTCTATTCCAATGCCGTGCAGAACTCCCTGCAGGACACCCTGGCGGCGAAGCTGGGGAAGGTCAGCGGGTACGATGGTTTCCACCTGTTCCTGTGCAACAGCGGGGCGGAGGCCAATGAGAACGCCCTCAAGCTGGCGTCATTCCATACCGGACGCGCCAAGGTGCTGGCCTTCGGCGGCGCCTTCCACGGCCGGACCTCCGGCGCCGTGAGCGTGACCGACAACCCGAAGATCCGCGCACCGTTCAACGCGACGCCCAACGTGGCCTTCGTTCCCCTGGGCGACTTGGACGCGACGGAGAAAGAGCTGGCGACGGAGTCCTATGCAGCCGTCATCATCGAGGGCATCCAGGGCGTCGCGGGCATCCAGGTGCCGTCCGACGGTTTCCTGCAGGAGCTCCGTGCCCTCTGCGACCGCACCGGTACGCTGCTCGTGCTGGACGAGATCCAGTCCGGCTGCGGGCGGACGGGCAAGTTCTTCGCCCATCAGCATGCCGGCGTGGAAGCGGACCTGGTCACGATGGCGAAGGGCCTGGCGGGCGGCATTCCCATCGGCGCCGTCCTCATCAGCCCGGCCATCCAGGCCTCCTACGGCCTGTTGGGCACGACCTTCGGCGGCAACCACCTCGCCTGCGCCGCGGCCATCGCCGTCCTGGACATCATCGACGGGGAGGGGCTGATGGCCCATGCGGAAAAGCTCGGCGCCTGGTTCGAGGCGGAGCTGAAAGGGGACCCCGCCCTCGTGGAATACCGCGGCCGGGGCCTGATGATCGGCCTTGAAATCAAGCCGGAGCATGAGGGCCTTCGGGACCGGCTCCTGTTCGAAAAACATATTTTCACCGGCGCCTCCGGGGCCGGCGTGATCCGTCTCCTCCCGGCCCTGAACCTCCCCGAGGAAGGGGCGCGGCAGTTCGTGGAAGCCTGGAAAGCATTGACAAGATGAAGCATTTTACCTCGATGAAGCAGCTCGGCGACCTTCGGAAGGCGCTCGAGGAAGCCGCCTATGTGAAGGCGAACCCCTTTGCCGACCAGGCACTGGGGAAAAACAAGACCGTCCTGCTGGTCTTTTTCAACAATTCGCTCCGGACGCGTCTGAGCACCCAGAAAGCCGCCCTGAACCTGGGGATGAATCCCATCGTCCTGGACGTGAACCAGGGCGCCTGGAAACTGGAGACCGGCCGCTGCGTGGTCATGGACGGGGACAAGAGCGAGCATATCCTGGAGGCGATTCCCGTGATGGGGTCGATGTGCGATATGATCGGCGTGCGCTCCTTCGCCAGGTTCGAATCCCGGGACGATGACTACAATGAGGTGATCCTGAACCAGTTCATCCAGTATTCCGGGAAGCCGGTGTTCAGCATGGAGGCCGCGACGCGGCATCCGCTGCAGACTTTTGCGGACATCATCACCATCGAGGATTACAAGACGAAACCCCGCCCGAAGGTGGTGATGACCTGGGCCCCGCATCCGAAGGCCCTGCCGCAGGCCGTCCCGAACTCCTTCGCGGAGGGTATGTCCCTGACGGACTACGACTTCGTGATCGCCAATCCGGAAGGTTATGACCTCGCCCCGGAATTCGTCGGGAAAGCGAAGGTCACCCACGACCAGGACGAAGCACTCGCCGGGGCCGATTTCGTGTATGCGAAGAACTGGGCCCCGTACCGGGAGGACATCTACGGCAAGGTCGTGAACGATGACAGGGGCTGGACCGTGACCAAGGAGAAGATGGCGCTGACCAACGACGCTTTCTTCATGCACTGCCTGCCGGTGCGCCGCAACATGATTGTGACGGACGATGTCATCGAGAGCCCGCGTTCCCTGGTGATCCCCGAGGCGGCGAACCGGGTGGTCTCGGCCCAGACCGTCCTCAAGATGCTGCTGGAGGAGCTATGATCCGGGTGGTGAAATGCGGAGGGCAGGTCCTGGATGACGACGCCCTGCTGGCGGCTTTCTGCCGGGATTTCGCTGCGCTGGAAGGCCCGAAGGTGCTGGTCCATGGCGGCGGCGCCCTCGCCGGCCGTTTCCAGAAGGCCCTGGGCATCGAACCGGTCAAGTTCGAAGGCCGGCGGGTGACGGACGACACCACCCTGCAGGTCGTGACGATGGTCTATGCCGGCTGGTGCAACAAGCGGGTGGTCGCCCTCCTGCAGGCCGATGGCTGCGATGCCGTGGGCCTGTCCGGCTGCGACGGCTCGGTGGTGAAGGCTTCCCGCCGGGGACCGAAGACCCTCTCCGACGGCCGGACGGTCGATTTCGGCTGGGTGGGCGATGTCTCGCCCGCGAGCGTCCGGACGGAGTTTTTGCGGCTGCTGCTGGACAACGGCCTGACGCCGGTCCTCTGCGCCATCAACCACGACGGGGCGGGGCAGCTCCTGAATACGAATGCCGATACGGTCGCGGCCTCGGTGGCCGCCGCTTTGGGGGCGGAACTCGTGACCTGCTTCGAGCAGCCGGGTGTCCTGCTGGACCGCGACGACCCTTCCAGCGTGATTCCTTTCATTGACAAGGACGCGTATGCTTCCCTGAAGGCCCGCGGCATCGTCGCCGACGGGATGATTCCCAAACTGGACCAGGCGTTCGAGGCGCTCCGTGCGGGAGCGGTTTCGGTGCGGATTTGCCACAGCAATGACCTGCTTGGGGAGGGAGGAACCTTGCTAAAGGAGTAAAAAGCGGAAAAAATTTCAAAAAAACTTCAAAAAAGTTTGGCGGGTAAAAAATAATTACTACCTTTGCAGTCCCGTTTGAAACGAGCACCAAACAATGCGGTTTCGATAGCGGAAAAGATCATTGACAATACTGAGAGAAAAGATCAAAGAGGTAAAGAAAAGCAGAAAGAGAGTCTGTATAAATCTAGAGTAAGCGTTTTTTCGAACGTTAGATATATAGGGACTGCAATTTCAAGGCAGAGCAAAATTTACAGAAATAAGTAAACGATTCACAAGTTACTTAATTCGTTTGTTAGGAAAGAAACGAAGAGCGAACGGTGGATGCCTAGGCTATCCGGAGGCGAGGAAGGACGTG
>JAFUDV010000079.1 GCA_017464245.1 Bacteroidales bacterium
ATGCGGGCCTGGACAATGTAGCCGCCCGCACGGGAGCGGATTTCACAGTCCTCGAACAGACAAGCTTCGGGATAGCCCCAGATATAGTCCACGTGCCCGGCTATCAAGGAGTTGTGCACCCATACCTTGCCTTTGCACAGGAAAGTGTCCTGCCAGGAAATCAGGGAGCAATCCTCCACTGTGAGCCGATACTGGGAGTTGAAGTAGATGGTCTCCGCCTGGCCTTTGTGTGAAGGGATGGAATACGTATTCTCGATGGTCAGGTTCTCCAGGACCAGGTTGTCGCAGCCTTCCACGAGGAAAACGCCGCGTCCGCCGGATTTGCCGATGGACTTGCCCAAGGCGGGACGGGCCGATACGGACGCGCCGGAACCGGTCTCGTAAGAGTCATTGTTGGGGTAGGCGATGACGGTCTTCTCCCGGGACGCACCCTGGATGGTCACGTTGTTCTTATTGCGGAGGAACAGCAGTTCCCGATAGGTTCCCTCGCCAATCTCGATGGTAACGGCGTCATCCTTCCCTACCGCACGGCTGATGTGGCTCAACGCCCCCTGCACGGTGCAGAAGTCGCCGGACCCGTCGGCCGCAACCTTGAACACCTTCCCGGAGGGGGCTGCCTTCACGGTGAAGGGCATGTCGTCCTTCCGTACAGCCTTGCCCGCAACAGACTCATCCACCGTCACATAATAGCTCTCACCGAAAGCAAGGGCTTCATTGTGCAACTTGATCTCCAGCGTCTTACCAACAACCCGGAAAGGGGTATAATGGACAATGCGGTACTGGTTGCTGTGGAGGGCATCCATGAAGGTGTGGAAAGAAGAGTCATTGTTGATGGCGATCATGCCGGCGTCCGCATCGGCCCCTTTGGGGATCA
This sequence comes from Bacteroidales bacterium, assembly GCA_017464245.1. Lineage (GTDB taxonomy): Bacteria > Bacteroidota > Bacteroidia > Bacteroidales > UBA932 > Cryptobacteroides. The sequence goes on from JAFUDV010000079.1 coordinate 875, forward strand.
TCGTGCCGTCGGAGAGCATCTCCACCTTGGAGATATCGGCCAGGTCAATCCTGTCCACCAGGGTTCCGTCGCTCTTGAACACCTGCACGAGGCCGGATGTACCGAGAACAGGCGCCTTGTCGAACGGGATGACCAGCGGGGCGTCCACGCACAGGACCGTAGCGGACGGATCCTGCGGCAAAGGCTGAGTTCCCTCCGTTTTCGCCTGGATGGGCGTACTGTAGGCCGATGAGCCTGAAGCGTTAGTGGCGCAGACAGAGAAGGTGTATACGGTTCCTTTCTCCAGCGAGTTCACCGTACAGTTCCGGGTCTTTTCAGTATTCTCGGCTACCGTGGTCCCGTCCTTCGCTAGTTTCCAGCCATAGGACATAGCGCCAACAACTGGGTCCCACTGGAAAGTGAGGCTCGTCTCGCCCGCCTTGTTCAGTTTCACGTTCTGCGGAACGGAAGGAACCGGCTGCTCCGGGTTCGGAGTGACCGGTTCCTCTCCTTTTCCGCAGGCGCTGACGGCGACTATCGCCATCATGGCTGCGAATACGTTTCTCATTACACCTCGATCGGCTTGTACTTCGGCACCAGCGCCTTCATGATGGACCAGGCGATGAGGTAGGCCACACCGCAGAAGCAGAACATGATGAAGTAGCCCGCCGGCTTGCCTTCGAATCCGAGGAAGTGGAAGGCGGCCCCGGCGTTGTGGGCATAGGTGAACAGGTTGCCTGCCACATTCTGGATGATCATGGAGCCCACGCCGCCCGCCATGGCACCGATGCCGGTGATGGTGGCGATGGTGCTCTTCGGGAACATGTCGCGGATGGTGTAGAACTGTTTCGCGCTCCAGGCCTGATGGCCCGCACCGGCGAGGCCGATGAGGATGGCCGGCCACCACGGGGAGTTCAGGTTCACGCCCAGCGGCTGCGCGAAGAGCGCGGCGATCGGGAAGAAGGCGAAGATGAGCATCGCGAGCATCCGGCCCGCATACGGATTCATCCCCTTCTTTTCTACGAAGATCTTGGGCAGATAGCCACCGAAGATGGAAATCACGGTCACGATGGCGTAGAGCGTGAAGATCAGGCCCTGACCCAGACCGGAGGTCGCGGGGGCGTTGAACTGGTTGCTGAAGTAGGAAGGCGCCCAGAACAGGAAGAACCACCACACGCCGTCGGTGAAGAACTTGCCGGCGATGAAGGACCAGGTCTGCTTGTACTTGAAGCACTGGATCATCGGGATGGTCTTCTCCTCGGCCAGGGCGGCCTTCTCGGCCGCTTCGGCGGCATCGTCCTGATGGATGTATTCCAGTTCGGCCTCGTTCACGCGCTTGGAATTCTCGGGCTTTTCATACATGAAAGCCCAGAAGAACATCCAGATGAAGCCCAGGCCGCCGATGATGATGAAGGCCCATTCCCAGCCGAACTTGACGGCCAGCGGCGGGATTAGCAGCGGAGCGGCGAGCGCGCCCACGGAAGCGCCGGCATTGAAGATGGACGTCGCGAAGGCGCGGTCCTTCTTCGGGAAATACTCGGCCGTGACCTTGATGGCGGCCGGGAAGTTGCCGGATTCACCGAGGGCCAGGATGCCCCGGCACAGCAGGAACAGATAGACGGAAGTCGTGGAGACAGCGAGGGCCACATTGCTGCCCGCCTCGACGGCGCGCATGGCCGCCACGCTGTCCAGGCCGGTCAGATGAGCCGTCGCCCAGCCGCAGGCGGCGTGGAGGCACGCGCCGGCGGACCAGACGCCGATGGAGATCAGGTAACCCTTCTTGGTGCCCATCCAGTCCACGAACTTGCCCGCGAACAGGCAGCAGATCGCATAGAAGATGGAGAAGAAGGAGGTGATGGTGCCATAGTTGGCATCCGTCCAATGGAATTCGGGCTTGATGAATTCCTCGTACGTGAGGGACAGGACCTGGCGGTCCAGGTAGTTGACGGTCGTCGCCACGAAGAGCAGCGAGCACAGCCACCAACGCCAGTTGGTCATCAGTTTTTTCTGCGTTTCACCCATATCTTGTCAGATTTTAGATTGCTAGATGACAGAACGCACGGCGGCGCGCATGCCCTCGGCCTGGATCAGGGCCAGGTCGGCGGTCAGCAGGTCGGTGAGACCGGGAATGGCATTGAGGTTCTCGCCCCAGATGAATTCGTCGGCGAGGACACCCTCGGCAACCTTCCGGACGTCGCCGTCGGCCCAGAGGTCCTTGAGCAGTTCCATGATCTTGGGATCGTCGTTCGGGACGATGTCCACGTCCCCGCGCTTGCCGCCCTTGTAGTAGGTGCAGATGGCGGCGAGGCCCAGGACGATGCCCTTCGGCAGTTCGCCCTTGCGCTCCAGGTAAGTCTTGAGACCGGGCAGGTCGCGCGTCTTGAACTTCGGGAAGGAGTTGAGCATGATGCTCGTCACGAAGTGCTTCACGAACGGGTTGCGGAAGCGCTCCATCACGTCGTGGCCGAACTTCTCCAGTTCCTCCTTCGGGAGGTTCAGGGTCGGGAGGAGTTCCTCGAACATGACCTTCTTCACGAACGGGCCGACTTCGGGATCCTCGCAGCACTCCTTCACGGTATCCAGTCCGCTCAGGTAGCCGACCGGCGACAGAACGGTGTGAGGGCCGTTCAGCAGGGTCACCTTCCGCTCGTGGTACGGAGCCTCAGACGGGACGAACAGCACGTGCAGGCCGGCCTTGTCGGCCGGGAACTCGGCGGCGACCTCCTTCGGCGCCTCGATCACCCACAGGTGGAAGATCTCGGCCTTGTCCAGCAGATGGTCGTCGTAGCCGGCGCGCTCGCACAGTTGCGCGGCGGTGTCGCGCGGATAACCCGGAACGATGCGGTCCACGAGCGTGCTGTACACGCCGCAGGCGTTCTCGAACCAGTTCCGGAAGCCCTCACCGAGGTTCCACAGGTCGATGTACTGACGGATGCACTCCTTCAGGTGCTTGCCGTTCTCGAAGATGAGCTCGCAAGGGAAGATGATGAAACCCTTGTCCATGGCACCGTTAAAATGCTGATACCGATGATAAAGCAGCTGCGTGAGCTTGCCGGGATAAGAAGCGGCCGGTGCATCGTCCAGTTTGCAGGCCGGGTCGAAGGCGATGCCCGCCTCGGTCGTGTTGGAGATCACGAAGCGCATTTCCGGCTGCTCGGCGAGCTTCAGGTAAGCCTGGAAGTCCTCGTAAGGGTTGATGCCGCGGCTGATGACGTCGATCAGGTCCACGCTGTCCACGGGCTGTCCGTCCTGGAGACCCTGGAGATTCAGGTGATAGAGGCCGTCCTGTTCGTTGAGCCAGCCGACCATGCCCTTCTCGATGGGCTGGACCACGACGACGGAGGCGTTGAAATCCGTCTTCTGGTTGGTCTTCCAGATGATCCACTCGATGAACGCGCGGAGGAAGTTTCCTTCGCCGAACTGGATGATTTTCTCGGTGTACTGTTTCGCCTGCGGGGCGGAGGTACGGTTTAGTCTTTCCATATCCATGTGTTATAAAGTTACTCCTTGTTTAAAGATGGCGATTTCGCGGTAGGCGTTCTTCTCGTTGTTCACAGGTTCGCCGGAAGCGGCCGCCAGCACGAAGTCGATGAAACGGCCGGCGACGGAATCCATGGGCTCGTCCTGCGCGAGGACGCCGGCATTGAAGTCGATCCAGCCCGGCTTGTTCACCGAAAGCGGGGTGTTCGTGGAAATCTTCATCGTCGGGACGAAACTCCCGAACGGGGTGCCGCGGCCGGTGGTGAACAGAACGATCTGGCAGCCGGAGGCGGCCAGGGCAGTCGAAGCCACGAGGTCGTTCCCGGGTGCGCTGAGAAGGTTCAAGCCCTTGACCTGCAGGCGTTCGCCATATCTCAGAACGCCGCGGACGATGCTCTTGCCGCACTTCTGCGTGCAGCCGAGGGATTTCTCTTCCAGCGTGGAGATGCCGCCGGCCTTGTTGCCCGGCGAAGGGTTCTCGTACACCGGCATCCCCTGCTTCATGAAATACTCCTTGAAGTCGTTGATCAGGAGGACCGTCTTGTCGAACGTAGCCACGTCCTGGCAGCGGTTCATCAGGATGGTCTCGGCCCCGAACATCTCGGGGACCTCGGTCAGGACGGTCGTGCCGCCCTGGGCGACAATCCAGTCTGAAAACACGCCGAGGAGCGGATTGGCGGTGATGCCGGACAGGCCATCGGAGCCGCCGCACTTGAGTCCCACACGGAGTTCCGACACGGGAACGTCCTCGCGCTGGTCCTTCGAACACACGGCGAAGATCTCGCGCAGCTGCTGCAGTCCATATTCCACTTCGTCGGAAACCTCCTGCGTCTTGAACATCCGCACCCGGCTTTCATCGACGGGACCCACCAGCTCGCGGAAAGCGTCCAGCTGGTTGTTCTCGCAGCCGAGGCTCACCACCAGCACGCCGCCGGCGTTGGGATGGTGCACCATGTCCGCGAGGACGGTCCGGGTATTCTCGTGGTCCGCGCCGAGCTGGGAGCAGCCGTAGTTGTGCGGGAACGCGACGACGGCATCGACACTCCCCTCCTTCCCGGCGATTTCCGCCTTGAAGCGGTTCACGATCTCCTGGCAGATGCCGTTGACACAGCCCACGGTCGGGATCACCCAGATCTGGTTCCGGATCCCCACCTGCCCGTCGGAGCGGCGGAATCCTTTAAACGTAACCGTCTTTTGACCTCCGCGGACTAAAACTTTTTCCGGCTGAAAAATGCCGGAAAAAGTTTTGTCCGACTCCGGTCTGATAAAAGACGGTTCGTACTTGTACTCCAGCAGGCCCTCCAGATTCGTCTTGATGCAGGTGTGGTCCACCATCGTACCGGCGGCCGCATCGCGGGTCACATGCCCGATCGGGAAACCGTACTTGATGACGTTCTCCCCGGCCTTGAGGTCGTGGAGAACGATCTTATGCCCGCGGGGAATGTCCATCGACAAGGTCACGCCTTCCACCACAGCCCCCTTGGAAAGGTCCTGGAGGGCGACGGCGACGTTGTCGGCGGGGTTGATCTTGATATAATCCATAAAACTAGAACCGGAAGTAGTTCTTCGCGTTGTTGTAGCAGATGTCCTCCACCATTTGGCCGATGAAATCGAGTTCGGAGGCCGGGAGCTTGCCCTGCTCGACATCCTTTCCGAAGACGTCGCAGAGAATGCGGCGGAAGTACTCGTGGCGCGGGTAGCTGATGAAGCTGCGGCTGTCCGTGAGCATGCCCACGAAGCGGCTGATGAGGCCCAGGTTCGAGAGGGAGTCCATCTGGCGGCGCATGCCCACTTCCTGGTCCAGGAACCACCAGCCGGAGCCGAACTGCATCTTGCCCGGGAAAGTGCCGTCGTTGAAGGTGTAGGCCATCGTCATCATGACGGCGTTGTCCTTCGGATTGAGGCAGTAGAGGATGGTCTTCGCCAGCTTGCCGGCCGCGGTCAGACGGTCGAAGAAGCGGTGGCCGGCCGCGGCGATATCCTGGTCGTGGATGGCGTCGTAACCGGTATCCGGGCCCACCTTCTCGAACATCGCCGTATTGTTGTTGCGGATCGCACCGATGTGGAACTGCTGGGCCCAGCCGGCCTCGGCGTCCATGACGGCCTGGTCGAAGAGGAAGGCGCTGCGGAACTTCTCCAGCTCCTTCGCATTCGGAGCGATGCCCATCAGGACCTTCTTGAAAATCAGTTCGATCTCGATCTCCTTGTAGTCGGCGGCGTAGAAATTCTCCAGGCCGTGGTCGGAGAGCTTGCAGCCGTTGGCGGCAAAATAGTCGTGGCGCTTCTGAAGGGCCTCCTGCAGGTCGGCATAGGAGTCGATTTCCATGCCCGCAGCCTCGCCAAGCTGCTCCAGATAAGCCTTGTAAGCCTTCGGGTTCTCGATGGCCATCGCCTTGTCCGGGCGCCAGGCGGGAATCACCTTCGTGCCGAAAGGCTCGGCGGCGATCTTCTTGTGCCAGCGGAGGTCGTCGGCCGGATCGTCGGTGGTGCACACCACCTCTACGCCGAAACGACGGATGAGGGCCTGGCCGCGGAACTCGGGCGTCGCCAGCTTCGCGTTGCACTCCTCGAAGATCTCGCGGGCCGTCGCCGGGCACAGGAGCTTGTCGATGCCGAACACGCGGCTCAGTTCCAGGTGCGTCCAGTGGTACAGCGGATTACGCATGGTATAGGGAACGGTCTCCGCCCACTTCTCGAAGGTCTCCCAAGCCGTGTGCTTGCCTCCGGTGAGATAATCCTCGGACACACCGTTGGCGCGCATCGCACGCCACTTGTAATGGTCGCCGTAGTGACCGTCCACCAGCCACAGCTGGGTGATGTCGCGGAACTGGATGTTCTCGGCAATCTGCTGCGGCACGAGGTGGCAGTGGTAGTCGATGATGGGCATTTTCGCCGCGTGCTCGTGGTAGAGCTTCCGGGCGGTCTCCGTCTGGAGCATGAAGTTGTCGTTGATGAAACTCATATCTTTTTGTGTTTTAGATTCTTCGCTACGCTCAGAATGACAATGGGAAGAGAGTCGGGGTATCACCCCCGGCTCCCTTTGTAAAACCTCCTACTGGTTCGTGTAGTAGATGCGGTAGAAGCGGAGACCGTTCTCCGGGGCGGTGATGATTACCTCGCCGGCCGCGACGCTGAACTCCAGCACCTCAGGGGCATTCGAGGAGAAGCCGCCGGGCTGCTTCTGCGTGTCATCACCCACGGTTACGGCGACCGTACGGTCCATCGCAGCGGCACTGCCGGTATTGGAGGACGTGATCTTCAGCGTTCCCTGTCCGGGAGCCGTGAACTTGAAGTAACGGTCCATGTCACCGCTCTTTCCGCCGAACTGGATGAAAGTCGTGTTGTACTTGCTCTTCGAGCCGGAGTGGAACAGGAGTCCGTTCAGGGTCAGGTCGATGTTCGTGATGTCCGCATTGGCGGCGCCCAGGGCGCCCAGGGCCTCCTGCCAGTCGGAAGCGGAGAAGTCCCAGTCATATTCGACCACGGCCGGCGCTCCGGACATGTACGTAAACTCAATCTTGTAGAAGCGGAGACCGTTCTCGGGGCGGTGATCACCACCTCGCCGGCCGCAACGCTGAACTCCAGCACCTCAGGGGCATTCGAGGAGAAGCCGCCGGGCTGCTTCTGCGTGTCGTCACCGACGGTCACGGCGACCGTACGGTCCATCGCGGCGGCACTGCCGGTATTGGAAGAGGTGATCCTGAGCGTTCCCTGCTCGGGGGCCGTAAACTTGAAGTAACGGTCCATCTCGCCGCTCTTGCCGCCGAACTGGAAGAACGTCGTATTGTACTTGCTCTTGGAGCCGGAGTGCAGCGTCAGTCCGTCATAAGTGATATCCCAGTTGGTGATATCCGTATTGGCAGCGCCGTACTCACCGAATTTCTCCTGCCAGTCGGCCGCGGAGAAGTCCCAGGTCAGCGTGACCTCGGTCATTTCGCCGGCACCGCCCTTCGGCTGGATGGCGAAGGAGGCGTTGGCCTTCTCGGAAGCGACATAGTACAGGTCGGTTTCGGCCGGGAAGGCCTGGACCGTGAAGTTGTACAGACCGGCCTTGAGCTCGGCGATATCCTCGGCAGGGACGGTGAAGCTGAGTTCCGTCTGCGGATCCTGGGTGCGCTTGTTGAACACGACCACATAGTGATCGGCATTCGGGATGGCCTCCCAGGTGATGGTCACCGCGGTCTCGTCGCCCTCGGTGAGGGTGACGGGCTCCACGACGGGCTTCGGAGTCTCCAGGACCTTGTCCAGGGCCAGGGTATCCTCGCTCCAGCCCAGTTTGGTGATGGTCACGGCGCCGGTGGCATAGAGATAGACGGTACCCTCGCCGGAAACTTCGGGAATGACCACCTTCTGGACCTCCGGATTGGCACCGGAAACACCCACGCTGCCCTGCACGGCCAGGCCGTTGTCATCATAGAGGGCGACCACGACGGTGGCACCGGTCTTGTCGGTGTCGCTGAGGAGGATATCCACGGAACCGGGCGCATTCACCTTGAAGGAAGCGTAGCCTTCGGTCGGGACTCCCTTGCGGGTCAGGACGGAGGCCTGCTTGAAGGTGATGCCGCCGTCGGCATTGAGCGGAGTGGCCTCGGTACCCACGAGCATGAGTTCGTCGCGCACGCGGGAATTCTTCACGTCACCGGCGAAGAGGCTGGCATCCTGGAGGTTCCAAGTGTGGGCGGAAGTGATCACGTTCTGCGTGAGGTCTTCCGGCTTCTCCACGTACTGGATCCACCACTTGGAAGCACCCACCTTGCCTTCGATGAGGTCCTGGGCGGCCAGCTGGAAGAAGTTGCCCTTGGAGTTGTAGCACGGATCCACGTTCATCGTCACGAAACCGGCCGCCTGGGCGGAAATCTTGGTGAAGAAATCCTTGCCATGGGCATAGCTGTAGTTGCCGGAAGCGTTGCGGAAGGTCGGCTCCACGGTGTTGGCGTTGTTCTGGAACAACTGGGCCTTATCGACTTCGTCGCCGGTCTTGCCGCCGTTCTCGTACAGGAACAGGTTGTTCTTCAGCGTCATCTCGTGGGGAACGCGCACGGCGAAGAAGCCGCGGTTGTTGCCGTCATCCATCGTGGCGATGTTCTTCACGGTGTTGTTCTCGAAGTCGATGTGTCCGATCTTGATGGCGTCGGAGGCGTCGATACGGAACATGGTGCGGATACCGTCGTAGATGGTGTTGTTCACAAACGCGATCTCGTCGATCTCGGTGGTCTTGCGGATGTCCACCGCGTCGCCGCCGCTTCCGATGATGCCGTACATGTCGCAGGAGTCGAACAGGAGCTGGCCGATCTTCACCACGTTGTCGTTGTTTCCGTAGAAGAAACCGCCCATGAAGTTGGTGATCTCGCAGTTCACGAACTTGATGCTGCCGACGACCGGGCTGCCGCCGGTGTGCTCCACGATGCGGGAACCGGCCACGCCGTCGAACTTGATGTTCTCGAAGTAAAGGTCGGCATTGGCCTCGGCCAGGTCGGCGGTGAGTTCCACCTTGCCCTGGACGACCGGCTTGGTACCGTCGGGGCCCAGTTCACCGACGAGGGTGAGGCTCTCGGCCGGTTTCGCGGTGCCCATGGAATACGGAGTCTCGCTGTAGGAGATGTAGTAGTTGCCACCGGCGGAGACGGCGGTCTTCAGCTCGTCGGAGCTGGTGATGACCGTCGCGCTCCCCTGCTCTGCCTTGGTCCAGGCGTCCACGGTACCGCGGGAGGCGCTCATGTAGAAGAGGGTGATCTGGTACTCGGTGGAAGGAACCAGGCCGTCGATGGTGGCGGCGGCGGCATCGGCCTCGGAGGAGGAGATGTCCTTCCGGACGGTCTTCCCGCCCTTGACGGGGACGGCGGAGAGTTCGGTCACCTCGGTGTAGTCGGACACTTCGTTGCTCCAGGCGAGGGAAACGGAGGAAGTGCTGCGGCCCTTGATTTCCAGATACAGGTTGTCCTTGACCGCATAGGTCTTCACGGAACCGTCATAGACGGACAGATGGGATTCGGTGCCGGAAACCCTGTTCCCGTTGGCATCCACCCGGTAGGCCTGCACGGTGAACCAGTACTTCTGGTCCGCCGTCAGGCGGGTCGTATAGGGGACCTCGGCGGGCTCGAGCGTCCAGCTGTTTTCCATCTGGGTCATCGCCTCGTCCGTGTACACGATGAGTTCGTAGCCGCCGGCGTCCTTGTTCACGTCCCAGCCGAAGGTGATGACATCACCCAGGGTGGCATCGACGCGGGCCGTGAGGTTACCGGGGGTCAGGCAGCGGGAGAGCTGGATTTCCGTGATCTCGTCCCACTCCTTGTTCACGCAAGCGGAAAGCACGGTGAGACCGAGAAGGGTCGCCAGGGAAACTTTCAATATATTCTTGTATTTCATACTGCGTCAGGTATTATTGGAGGCTCTCGTAGCCGTAGTCGTTCTTGATTTTACCCTGACTGTTGGTCATGGTATCGTTGTAGATGGGCCAGAACATGTACTGCTCGGGGTCCTTGTAGTAGATGCCTTCGATGAGGGCGTCGTACAGGCCGGTATCGACCCCCTTGCTGTCCACGACCTTGCCGAAGTAGTCGGACTTCTTCTCCCAGGCGCCCGCGGGCTTCACCGCTTCACCGGAGAATCCGTAGATGACAAGCCTGCTGCCGTCCAGCTGGTAATAGACGTCACCCTGGTCGCCCAGGTGGTTCACGTCGGAATAACGGCCGGTACGGTTGCGGAGCTCCTTCATCTTGACCTTGGACTCGTCCATCTTCTGCTTGAGCATGCCCCAGCGGATCAGGTCGAACTTGCGAGTCATCTCGCCGCAGAACTCGAAGGCGCGCTCGTCCACGATGGCGTTGAACATCGCCTCCTTGGAGCCAATCTTCTCCACATAGGTTTCCGCCTGGTCTTCGTGGCCCTTGAAGGCGCGCTCGCGGACCGGGAGGAAATACTCCTTCGCGGCATTCAGGTCGCCCTGTTCGTTGGCGATCTCGGCGGCCATCAAGAGGATGTCCGCATAGCGGAGGACCACGGGCTTCACGCCGTCGTCATTGCCGCCGGTGTAAGGATTCCGGGTCATCCAGTCCCAGCGGTACTTGCCGAAGTACCATCTCTGGATGCCGACGAGTTCCTGCTCGTTGTCGCTGTTCCAGCGCCAGTTCACGCAGGTGATGTCGCGACGGACGTCGTTGGGGTCGTAGTCGAACCACAGGGTCGGGACCGGGCCGGCATCGCCGCCGCGGGTGACCGTGGCACCGCCGGCATAGGAAGAGCCCTCGGAACGCACCGCGAAGGTGTAGTTCCACCGGCCGCGGCCGTCGGAGAACGGGATCACATAGAGGGTCTCATGACCGGGGCCGGCCACGAGGTTGTCCTGGTTGCTCTGGTTCTTCCAGAGGGTCTCGTAGTCCTCGAGGGAGGCGGTGCCGGAGGTAATGGCATCCTCAAGGTAGGCCAGGGCCTTGGGGTACAGGACGCTCTTCTGGAGGTCGGGATCGTTGGTGATGCGGTTCGTGCCCAGATCGCCGGTGCCCACCATGCCGTCGTCCGGACGCTGGGCGTAACCGGAGGCCATGAGGGCGATACGGGCGTACAAGCCTTCCGCGAACAGCTTGTTCACACGGTCGGTACGGGAAGTAGCGGCGCTGGAACCGGGATAAGGGAGGTACGGGATGGCCTCCTCGAGGTCCGCAAGCAGCTGCTTGAAGATTTCATCACGGCTCACCTTGGCCTTGTAGATGGTCTCGCTGGTGGTAGATTCGAAGCGGGCCGGGACGTCGCCCCAGGCGCGGACCAGGTCGTAGTAGATCATCGCGCGGAGCGTGAGGGCCTCGCCCAGGAGGTAGGCCATGTCGGCTTTCTCCGCGGGATTGCCGTATTCACGGATGCCCTCGATGCACAGGTTGGCGCGCTCGATCGCCTCGTACATCTTGGCGAACGGACCGTTGTTCAGGTTCAGCTGGGCGTTGTTGGGCAGCTGGGCGTACCCCGCGATCTGATACTTCTCGTCGGTGGGCTTGAAGGTGTTATACCACTCGATGTCGCTGTTCAGGCCGATCCAGGAGAGGTAACGGCCGCGATAGTTGTTCGTCTCGCCGAAGGACTGGGCGATGGAGAAGATGGTGTTCTCCGTCAGGGAGTAGTTGGAATAGACGGTCGCCGCGTCGAAGGTGGACGGGGACTTCGAATCCAGGAACTTGTCGCAGGAAACCGCTGTGGCGGCGATGACGGCCGCAGAAAGGATATAGACAATCTTTTTCATCTCTGGAGCGGATTAGAAGGTGACATTGACACCGGCGACGAAACCGATGCTCTTGGGATAGGCGGAATAGTCCACGCCCGGGGTGAGCGGGGTGGCCCGTCGGGTATCGACTTCCGGATCGTAGCCGGAGTACTTGGTCAGGCAGAACAGGTTCGTACCCGTCACATAGATGCGGAGTTTGCGCATGTGGATCTTCTTGGTCAGATCCTCCGGAAGGGTGTAACCGATGGTCGCGCTCTGCATGCGGAGGAAGGAGGCGTCCTCGACGGCCCAGTCACTGAAGACGGCGTTGCCGATGGCGGGGCTCCACATGGTCTTTCCGCTGTTCACGGACTTCAGGGTGGCGGCGTCGGTGATGAGTTCGCCGGTGGTCCAGTCCACATTGGTCCAGCGCTTGTCCACATCCATCGCATTCAGGAGGTTGCGGTTGTAGTACTTGCGGGAGGAGGTGAATTCCACCTTATTGGCGTTATACACCTGATTGCCGATCATGAAGTTGAAGTTGGCGCTGAAGTCGAAGCCATAGGCATAGCCGGAGAGGTTGAAACCGCCGGTGAAGTCCGGGGAGGCGTTGCCGATGACCTGGCGGTCGGCCGTGGTCACCTTGCCGTCACCGGTGATATCCTTGAGTTTCAGGGCACCCGGACGCAAATAGGTGGCACCGATGACGGAAGAGTTGTCCACGACACCCTCGTTCAGCACCCAGTTGGCGCCGTCCCAGGTGAAGTCGTCGGGAGTATACATTCCGTCGCTGAGATAGCCGTACATGTTGCCGAGCGGCTGGCCCACCTGGACGATGTAGTCGTCACCGATTTCGGTGGAAGCCCAGTAGGACTGGGCCATGATGGCCTCGAGGCCGCCGAGGTCCGTCACCCGGTTGACATTGTAGGCGATGTTGCCGCCGATGTTCAGGGAGAAGTCCTTGTTGGACACGATCGGGGCGTTGAGCGTGAGCTCGATACCGCGGTTGCGGGTGGAACCGACGTTCTGGTACTGGCTGTCGTAGCCGGAGCCGGGGATCGGGAAGTTGATGAGGAGGTCCTTCGTATCGTTCTGATACGCCTCGATACTACCGCTGAGGCGGCTCTGGAAGAGGCTGAAGTCCAGACCGATATTGTGCGTATAGGTGGTCTCCCACGTCAGGTCGGGATTATTCATGACCTTGCCGGCGGTGAAGATGTTCTGGGTCATCGACAGCCAGGAGGTGGTGGAAGAGGCGTACTGCTTCATCAGCTGGCCGGAAGGGATGTTGTTGTTACCGGCGGTACCGAAACTGTAGCGGAGCTTGAGTTGGTCCAACCAGCTGTGGGCATTGTCCATCCAAGGCTCGTTGGAAATGGTCCAGGAAGCCGCCGCGGACGGGAAGTAGCCCCAGCGGTGGCCGCGGGCGAACTTGGAGGAGCCGTCGGCACGGAGCGTGGCACCGATGGAATAGCGGTGCTTGTAGTCGTAGTTCACGCGACCGAAGAAGGAGAGGAGTTTGTCGTCCGGGCTGTAATAGTTGTTGCTGGAGGCAGGGACGCCGGAGGACATGAAGTTCCAGGCCATCGCGGCATCGTAGAAGACCGGGAAGCCATCCACGAGGTCGGTGATGGTGTTGCTCTTAGTGATCGTCATTTCCTCACCGAGGAGGGCCGTCAACTGATGGTCGCTGTTCTTGATGAGGTCCGCAAAGTCGTAGTTGAGGGTGTTCGTATTGCGGTAGCGGGTCCGGAAGGTCTCCTTATGCTCGGTGGAAGGGGTATTCTTCACGGTGGACTGGTTCGCCACGTAGTAGGTCGTCAGACCGTAGAAACGGTCGTCGCCCTGGCGGTAGTCCTCGAGACCGCCCTCGATCTTGAGGCGCAGGTTGTCGATGATGGTCCAGTTGAAGGCCGCATTGGCATTCCAGGTGGAACGGATGCGCCGGGAGTCGTTGTCGGACACGGACTGGAGCGGCGGAGCGTTGTCGCCATAGTCCTGCTCGAGGTCGGAATCGGACGTGATCGCCGCCACGGGGATGGGGGCATAGGAGACGGCGTGCTTGAGACGGCCGTTACCGGAGGTCGTCGCACGGTCGTTGATGCCGTTCGCACCGGAACCGCGGGTATTCACGCGGGAATAGCGGATGTTGGCGTCGATGCTGGTGTTCTTGGAGGTCTTGAAATTCCCCTTGAAACTCAGGTTGTCACGGGTGTAGTTGGAACCCACCATGATGGCGTCGTCCCCCGTGTGGGCATAGCCCAGGGTCCAGTTGTAGTTCTCGCCGCTGCCGGAGACGGAGAAGTCCGCGCTCATCGAGGAACCCACCTTGCCGAAGACGGCGTCCACCCAGTTGTTGCCCGTGAGGTTCTGGTACAGGTCCATGTCACCGAAGGGGCCGAAGTACGGGACGTAGTTGTTGTCGATGTTGCCGCGGATGGAGGCCAGTTCGTACTGGAACTTCACGAAGTTCGCCGGATTCATCGCGACGACCGCACCCGCGTTGGCCATCTTCTTGAGGCCGTAGTAGGCGTTGAACTTCACGGAAACCTTCTGTCCCTTCTCGGCGCTCTTGGTCGTGACGATGACGACGCCGTTCGCGCCGCGGCTACCGTAGATAGCCGTGGAGAAAGCATCCTTCAGCACGTCGATGGACTGGATCTCGGAGGAAGGGATGTCGTTGATGGACTCCACCGGGAAACCGTCCACGATATACAGCGGACTGTTGTCCTGGGTGATGGAGGAACCGCCGCGGACACGGATCTTCACGTCGGCGTCCGGGTCGCCTTCCGTCGTGACGACGGATACGCCCGCCATCTTACCGGAAAGGGCCTGGGAGACGGAGGTCACCGGCTGTTCGGTGAGTTTGTCGGAGCCCACGGAAGCGACGGCACCGAGGAGGTCACGGCGCTTGACCGTCTGATAACCCACGACGACCACTTCGTCGAGGAAGGTCGAGTCTTCCTTCAGGACCACGTTGATGACCGTCTGGTCGCCGATGGCGATCGTCTGGTCACTCAGCCCGATGAAGGAGAACACCAGGTTCACCGCGTCGGCGGGGACTGCCAGCGTGTAGTCGCCGTCGATGCCGGTGATGGTGCCGACGGTCGTACCCTCGACAACCACGCCCGCCCCGATGAGCGGCTCACCGGATTCGTCCGTCACCACGCCCGTGATGGTCTTCTGGGCGGACAGGGTCCAAGCCACGGTAAGACCAGCAAGCACGAGTGCGAGTTTCTTGACTGGATTTTTCATGAATGGTTGATTTTAAGTTGGTTATTGATTATTGGAATTATAATTTCGTATAGGTGCCGCCCGCATTCTGCGCAGCGACGATGTCCTTCACCAGGTAGTGCAGGTACATCTCCAGGTTCGTGTAACGGCCGTTCTTGTCCAGGGTGATGAGCGAACCGTCGTTCTTGTCGGACTTTCCGAGGCCGTACTTTTCCTCGAACCAGTCGGGCATGCCGTCCCCGTCGCCGTCAGCAACCTTGGACTTCTGCTCGTCGGTCGCCGTATAGGCCGGCCAGGCGCTGCCGTACTTGGACTTCACGTCAGCGATGTCGTTGATGAGGGAACCGGTCCCGTCCTTCACGTCCTTGCTGATGCGGGTGTCCACGGCGTCCTTGGCGAACGAAGCGCCGGCGTAGGTGCAGGCCGCATCCAGGGCCTTCTCGGCCGTATGGGTGGTGGTGTAGGCCGCAGCGCCGTCCTTTCCGGTCAGCACGAGCGGGGCGGAAGCGGTCTTGTTATAATGGTCGTGACCGCCCGAGTTGTGCCAGTAGATACCGGCAGGACCGTTGGCCATATCGGCGTACTGGGCGTAGACATTGCCGGCGAGATACAACTCGGGATAGCCGTCGTCGATGTTGGAAGCGTTGCAGGTGGAGCACTTACTGTAAACGCCATAGGCATCGACAAAGTACTTGCGGTCCTTGGAGGAAGGGCCCTTCTTGTAGTAGTTGTTCACCAGGTTGAAGTGACCGCCTTCGCCGCCGTAGGTGCTGTTGTCGCCCCAGTTGTAGATGACGTTGTTCCGCAGGTCCACATTCCCGCGCCGGGCCGGATTCTTATGGTCCTGGTAGATATGCGGGTGGTCGATGCGGGCGTTGCGGCTGTCGTGGTGGGCCAGGATGTTGTGGTGGAAGGAGGCGTTCTTGCCGCCCCAGAGGCCGCCGTAGCCGTGATTCCCCTTCGTGTGAAGTTTGCAGTTCTTCATGGACTCGGCAATCAGGCACCACTGGAGGGTGAAGTTCTCGTTGCCATAGAAGGAAGCCGCCTCGTCCACGCTCCAACTCATGGAGCAGTGGTCCAGGATCACGTTGTCCAGGTAGCGGCCCCAGATGCAGTCTTCGCCGTCGGCGTTGCCGGCCGCGATCTCGGCAGCGCTCCAAGGCGCCTCGTCGCCCAGGCGGAAACGCATGAAGCGGATGATGACGTTGGAGGCCTGCAGGTTCACCGTATAGTTCTTCAGGCAGATACCATCGCCCGGAGCCGTCTGGCCCGCGATGGTGAGGTCACCCTTGGAAATCTTGAGGTCGGACTGGAGTTCGATGATGCCGGCGACATCGAAGACGACGGTGCGGGCACCGCTCTGGTTCACGGCCCAGCGCAGCGAGCCTTCCGAACCGGTGTCCTGCAAAGTGGTCACATGCAGCACTTTTCCGCCGCGTCCGCCGGTCGTGTACATGCCGCCGCCCTCGGCGCCCGGGAAGGCGCGCGCGACGCCGTCCTCTTCCGCCGTGGGAATGGAGAAATCGGCATAATACTGCTCGGAAGGAGTGGGCGTAGGCCCGACGGGATCCTCGGTTCCTTCCGTCCGGGCATCGAGCCAGGTCACGGACGAGGCGCCGCCGGCATTGACCGCCTTCACGCCGAACTTGTAGTCCGTCGCCTTGGTCAGGTCATTGATCGTGGTGTTGCGGGTGCCGCTGGTTCCTTCCTTCACCTTGGTGCCGTCCTTCTGGAGTTCCCAGGCATAGGAAGTCGCGCCCGTCACGTTGTCCCACTGGAACTGGAGGCTGGTTTCCGTGGCCTTGTGCAGTTTCAGGTTCGCGGGGGCGGACGGCGCCGTCACCGTGGGCGTCGGATCCACCGGATCGTCCTTCTCACCGCCGCAGGAGGCCAGGAAAAGGCCGGCAAGGGCCAGGAGGGTCAGTTCTTTTCTCATACTTACTGTTTCTGTTCATATTCGAGGGACGCCCAGATGAAGGGGCCGATGCCCTTGGGGTCGTTCTCGATGATCTTTTCGTGGATATAATACTCGAAGGTGCCGCTGCGGTTCTCCTTGCCGCCGAGGCCGGCGACGGCGCAGCACTGCGTCAGGTTCAGGGTGCCGTCCGCATCCTCGCGGATGAAGGTCTTCACGAGGGAGTCGTAGAGGGCGCGTGGGGCCACGGATTCCGGAATGGCCAAGCCCATCCGGGCGGCCTTCAGGTACGCATAGGTGAACATCGCGGAGCAGGTAGACTCCAGGTAGTTCCCTTCCCGGCCGGGGCAGTCGAGGACCTGGTACCACATGCCGGTCGCGGGATCGGCATATTTCGGAAGCGTAGCGAGGATCTGTTCCAGGATACCCTGGAGTTCGTCCTTTCCGGGATGTTCCTCCGGGAAGGACGGCAGGACCTCGGTGAGGGCCATCGTGTACCAGCCCAGAGCGCGGCCCCAGGCATGGGCGGACTGGCCGGTCACGGGATCGGCCCAGAACATGGACTTCGTCTCGTCCCAGGCGTGGCGCCAGAGGCCTGTCGCGGGGTCAAAGGTCTTCTCCGCCGCCACCCTGAACTGGAGGGCGATGTCGTCGAAGGCCGAATCTTCGTGGTTGGCGGAGGCATAGGCGGCGTAGAAAGGCTCGGCCATGTACAGGCCGTCCAGCCATACCTGGCCGGGATAGACCTTCTTGTGCCAGAAGGCGCCGGCCTGGGTCCGGGGCTGCTCCCGGAGTTGTCCGCGGGCCGTTTCGACCGCGGCGGCATACCGCGGATCGGGAGTGGACTGATTCAGGGTAATCAGCGTCCGGGCCGGGCAGACATGGTCCAGGTTGAACTTTTCCCGGTCATATTTGCCACCGATGTTTCCGTTCTCATCCAGGATACCATCATACCACGCGCGTACGTACGCGTCGAATTCCGGAATGTCATAGGCACGGGAAACGTCCAGGAAACTGCGGAGTTCCAGGCCGGTCGTATAATTCCACTTGTAGCCACCCTCCTGGCCGTCCAGGAAAGTAGCCTCCGGAGCCCGCTTGATCTCGGACCGGACCATCCGGACGGAGAGCGGTTCCTGCTGCGGCTTGGGCGCACAGGCGGCAAGGCCGCAAAGGGCGAGGAGGAGTACGGTCTTTTTCATCAGCGGTTGTCGTAAGGGTTCCAGCGGATGCTGTCCTCCGCCTGATACATCACTTTCTCGAAGGAATACTCGGCGGCCTGTTTCGCGGTAAGGGTATGGGCCCATTTCACGCGGGGTCCCCGGGCGCCGGGTCCGACATTCTGATACTCAGCGTAATAGGAGTTCTTCTTGGTATTGGGTTTTCCTTCCTTCTCCCAGTCGTGCCAGCCGTCCGCCACGATATGGCTTCCCAGTTCGCAGCCGATGAAGACCGTCTTCGCATAGGCGCCCCAGGGACGTCCCAGGTAGCACTTGTCGATGCCGGGAGCGGCCGTGAGCCGGCAGTTTTTGAACACATAGCCGTACTTCTGCCCCGGAAGGGTGGAAGCCGCCGTCACATAACTGTTCTTCTTGCTGTGGATGTGGCAGTTCTCGAAGTAGGCGATGCTGGGACCGAAGATGAAGTCGGTCGTTCCCTCGATGTAGCAGTCCAGGAAATAGTTGCGCTTGATACCGCCTTCCTTTCCGAACCGACCGTAGGTATAAAGGGTGTCCTGGTTGCCGATGAAGCGGCAGCGGTGGAAGAACAGGAAGTCGCCGTCGGTGAAGACGGCCACGGCCTGGCCGATTTCCTTACCCTCCCCCGCCGTGTTCTCGAAGGTGATGTCCTCGAAGGTCACGTAACTGGAGTGGATGTAGATGCTGGCGCTGCCGGAGGTCCCCACCGGGAAACCGCTGCCGGGCCAGACCTGCTTTGCATAGCGGTCGTAGGTCAGGATGGTCTTGTCCGCACCCTGCCCGGAAATCTTCATCCGGAACTTGGTATGGGGAATGTCAATGCACTCCTTATAGGTACCGGCCTTGATAAGGATGGTCGTGATCTTCTCGTGACTGTAGTTCGGCACCGCGTCGATGGCTTCCTGCACGGTCATGTAGTCGCCGAAACCGTTCTGGTCCACGACGATATCGTACCGGACCAGGTGGTTGCCGATGGCCGGGACCTGCTTTTTCAGAGCCTCGCAGACGATTTCCGTCACCTTGCGGGCGCCGGCGGCCACGGTATGGGTGTTGTCGGTCTTTCCCTCAGGGGCACAGGCGTACTTGCCGGCCGGAAGGTTCATGAAATACGGGGCGGATGCTTCGTCGCCCAGGGACTCGATCCAGTCCAGGGTAGGCGTCGTGATGTCCAGGAGGGTGACGCCCATCTCGTCGGCTACCTGCTTCATCGCAGCGGGATAGT
Source organism: Bacteroidales bacterium (assembly GCA_017464245.1). Classification (GTDB taxonomy): domain Bacteria; phylum Bacteroidota; class Bacteroidia; order Bacteroidales; family UBA932; genus Cryptobacteroides. Next base: position 20,092 of record JAFUDV010000079.1, read on the forward strand.
CCGTATGGCAGTTCCGGTCCAGTTTGCCTTCCTTGAACCAGCGGCGGGCCACCGGCGTCAGGAGGATGGGCGTGGCGCCCTTCTCGCGGGTCCCGCGGATGAAGGTGCGAAGGTTGTCCTGATAGGCGCCGAAAGGAGCGGCGTAGCGCTCGGGATCGTCGGCCTTCGCGTCGTTGTGGGCGAACTCGATAAAGACATAGTCCCCGGGCTGCAAGGCATTGTACACCTTGTCCCAGAGACCCTTGTCGATGAAACTCTTCGTGCTGCGGCCGTTCTGCGCGTAATTGACTACCTGGAGGGTCGAGTCCACGAAGTTCGGGAACATCATGCCCCAGCCGCGCTCAGGCTTCCCGTCGGACAGGTCCTTGTTCGCCATCGTGGAATCGCCCATCAGGTGGATGGTCGTGAAGGAACTGGCAACGAGCCAGATACAGAAGAGGAAGCAGATTCCTCGACAAGCTCGGAATGACAATCCCCTGTCATTTCGACCGGAGCGAAGCGAAGTGGAGAAATCTATCATAATTCAATGCCGTTCACGGTTACATTCTCGAAGGTAACGTTCTCGTAATAGTTGGTTTCGACACCCTTCGTGGCGGTGAAGACGCTGTTCTTGAAGGTGAGGTTCCGCACCGGCATTTCGGGCAGGCCGTTCACGAAGACCGCCTGCTGCGCACCGGCGCACACGATGTCCGAGAAGTGGCAGTCGCGGAATTCCGGCGTGGTCTCGTCGACCGGCTGGACATCGGACTTGCCGTCCTTCCCCGCCTCGGTGGCGGCGACACCCGCATAGTAGAGGTTGAAAACGACGCCGTAGGTGACGATGTCCTTCATGTAAATATGATCGCACCAGATGTCCTTCACCAGGCCGCCACGACCGCGGGTACTCTTGAAGCGCAGGCCCACGTCCGTACCGATGAAGCGGCAGCCCGTCACGCGGATGTTCTCCACCCCGCCGGACATCTCGCTGCCGATGACGAAACCGCCGTGGCCGTGATAGACCGTGCAGTCGGAGATGATGAGGTTCCGGCACTTCCGGGCGTGGCGGCGGCCGTCGGCGTCCTTGCCGGACTTGATGCAGATGGCGTCGTCCCCCACGTCGAAGGAGGAGCCGGTGAGGATCACGTTCTCGCAGGCGTCGATGTCGATGCCGTCTCCATTGGCGGAATAATGCGGATTGCGGACGGTGATATCCTTGATGATGACATCCTTGCAGTAGAGCGGATGCAGGTTCCAGCACGGGGAGTTCTGGAAGGTGCAGTCCTCGAGGAGGACACGCTCGCACTCCCGGAACGAGACCATGACCGGACGGAGGAAGGTCTTGATTTCCTGCTCGTCCAGGGACGGGTCCGGATAGTTGAGGGAACCGGCGGTGGCACGGGCCTTCGCATACCCCTCGTCCGGATACCAGACGGAACCGTCCTCCGGGACATAACCGCCCCGCTTCAGGATGGCCTTCCACTGGTCCTCGGAGACCTTCCGGTGCTTGACCTCCCGCCAGAATTCGCCGCTGCCGTCAATGATGCCGCCGCCGGTGACGGCGATGTCATGCGCACCGGTGGCGTTCAGCGGGGACAGGCAGCGCCGGACATCCAGTCCTTCGAAGTTCGTGTCGATGATGGGATACAGGTCCTGGTCGGGATCGAAGACGATGACGGCGTCCTTCACCACGTTCAGTTCGATGTGGCTCTTGAGTTCGATGGGACCGGTGCGCCAGATGCCCTTGGGAACGACCAGTTTGCCGCCGCCCTGCTTCTCCAAGGAAGCGATGGCATCGGCAAAGGCCTGCGTGTTCATGGCTACGCCGTCTCCCACTCCCCCGAAATCGGTCAGGACGACACAGCGGGCGGGGATGGACGGACGCTCCACCCGGGGCATCTCAAAGGGCAGGCCCTCGTAAAGGGCGTCGTATTCGTAGCCGTTTCCACCCGTACAGGCGGCTGCAAGGGCGATTCCAGCGAAGATGGCGGTAAGTTTATTCATCGGGACCGGTCAATAGTTGTCAGTGTCAGTTCGCAAATATAGGAATCTTTTTTGAATTCCGTGCACGGTAACGGAAATTATTTTCAACATTTTATGTTGAGCGCATGGAGGGGCTCCGTTACCGCGCACGATTTTTCGGAAAACGCTTGCAAACCGATTTTGTTTTTCGTAGATTTGCACTGACCAATCCGCTTATGGCAGCCACCGAGAAAATCACGATCATGGACATCGCCCGCCGCACCGGCCTATCCAAAGGCACGGTGGACCGCGTCCTGCACAACCGCGGCGAAGTTTCCAAGAAGAGTTACGCGAAAGTCATGGAGGCCATCCAGGAACTCGGTTACGAGCCCAACGTGTTCGCCTCCCTCCTGGCCAAGGGCGGGAAGCACCTCATCGCCGTCCTCATCCCCGCCCATGAAAACGGTTCCTTCTGGGAACTGGCGGCCTCAGGCATCGACAAGGCGGCCGCCTCCGTCACGACCGTGGGCGTAGACATCGTCCATTTCGAGTACGACCAGTACGACATCGACTCCTTCCGGAAAGTCGCCGGGAAGATGCTGGAAGCCGGGCCGTCCGGCGTGGTCCTGGCCCCGATGTTCCAGGGAGAGACGGAATCCTTGACCGAGGAACTCCAGCAGCGGGGAATCCCCTACTGCTTCATCGATTCGAAACCCGATACGAACGGTTACCTGGCCTATTTCGGCATGCCGCTGTACAAGAGCGGCTACCTGTGCGCGGACCAACTCACCGGGGGACGCGACGTCCTTTCGGTCCTGATCATCCGCGTGCGCCGCGACCGCTTCCGCCAGTCGGACCCGACCGTGAACCGCCGCGCCGGCTTCCTGGACTACATGATGGAGAATTACCCGGAGTGCCGGATCGACAACGTCTTCATCGACCCGAACGACCCCGAAGAAACCGAAGCGGCGTTATCCACTTATTTCCAGACGCATCCGGACGTCCGTCACGTAGTGATGTTCAATTCCCGGATACACCTCGCAGTCCCCTACCTCCAGGCCCATCCGGACCCGCAGCGCCGCGTCGTCGGCTTCGACAACCTGAAGGCCAACATGGACGCCCTGCGCAACGGGACGGTTTCCGTCCTCATCGGCCAGCGGCCGGACGAACAGGTGAACCTCGCGATCCAGACCCTGGCGGAGTACGCCATCCTCGGAAAACTTCCTCCGCGCAAGGATCACTTCATGCACATGGACATCCTCACGTCCTACAACGTGGAGGACTATTGACTTCTTTGCGCTTTCAACCCCGCCCGGCACCCCTTTGCCGCTTAGCGAAACATAAAAGTGTTATAATCAACCAATTACAAAACGAATAGCGGCAAGGGTTTCCTTATTGGTACCCCCTTGCCGCTTGAATAAACGTAAGTGGAAGATAATGAACTACTTCCGTAATCGATAGCGTCAGGCCGTGCGGGGCGGACTATTACAGGTGCCTGTCTGCGAAATCCAGATAGCGGAGCCAGTCGTACTCCTGGATATCATGGCGTCCGCGGCGGATATGGTAGCCGTTGCGGCCCTTGGAGACGGGTTGCTCAATGGCCGGCCACTCGGAATCCGCAAATCCCTCATATCCATAAAGTTCATAGGCAGGCGCAGCACCGGCGAGGCCCAGGAATTCACCGTGCGGGTCCGCCCAACTGTCTTCACTGCCGCTTTCCACATAGAGCGGACGCGGGGCGACGAGTGCCAGGAGTTCATGCTGGTCGAAGGGCAGCATATCCTCGTTGTCGCCGTATTTGTGGAAATTGCCGCAGAACCAGTACGGGAAATGCGTGTTGATCCGGCGGACCGTTTCTCCGAACCGGCGCCGGGAAATCGCGGCGCCGCCGCAGCCGGAGGCGTTGGAAACGACCATGGCGAAGCGCGTATCACGGGCACCCGCCCAGAGGGCGGCCTTGCCCATGCGGGAATGACCGAATACAGCGACCCGTCCGGCGTCCACATCGGCATCCGTTTCCAGATAATCCAGGGCGCGGGAAAGTCCCCATCCCCAGGCGGCGAGGGCACCCCAGGTGTACCCGGGATACGCGGCCCGGATGCCCGGATAGCCGTCGGCATCGGGAACGACATCCTCACAGCAGAAGGTTGCGACGGCATACCCCCTTTCCAGAATGGCCCTGAGCGGCCAGCGGGAAGACTGGGAGCCGCGCGGGTCCAGGACATAGTCCTTCCGATACCGGAGGGAATCGGGCAGGAGGACCGACGGATCCGGGCAGATCGTATGGTTCCCGCGGAAATTCACGCCCAGGAAAGCCGGCGCCGGTCCCTTCCGACCGTTCGGAATATACAGCAGCAAGTCTTCGTACAGCGTCTCCGCCGCGTCAAAATAGATCCGGACCTGCCGGCGGGCAGCCAGGCCGTCCAGCGCATCCGGTGCGCTCTCACGGACCTGGAAATGAAGTCCTTCCGGCTTCGTGGGGACCGTACCGAACATTTCCTGTTCGAACAGGGAATACAGTTCCGGGCGGCGTTTCTTCTCCCACTCTTTCACCGTCTTCGTGCCGGCGAGAAGGTCCGGCAACGTATAGGCCGGCACCCCGCTTTCCTCCCGGACAAACCCTTCGGCCGGTTCGAACATCGTCTTGACTTCGAGATCCGTCACGTCCACCCAGCCGGAGTCGTTCTTCGGGGCGAAACGGTTGCAGAAGAAGCCGAACTTGGCACCGACCCAGAGTTCGGGCTGCGCCGCAAACGTCCCGGAAACCTGCGTAAAACGTTTTCCATCAAGGCTGTAACTGAACCGGCAGACTGCTTCGGGGACATTTCCCTCAACGACCTTGGCACGCACGTCCAGCATGACCCAAAGGACAATCTCCGGGACATCCGGATAGTTTACCAGGGGAACATTCCTGGATTCATACGCATGCGGAAGCGGTTCATAACGGTACGGCAGGACGGCCAGTTCCGTCGCCGTTTCCGGCTGGCCTTTGGAAGAGCCCGGGCACTGGACATACTCCAGTTTCGCCCCCGCTTCCGTATCCGTCAGGCGGAGCCCGGCATAGTCATTGCCCATGACGGCAAATCCCGCCTGCTCGCCCTTCTCCTTCAACTGCGGATTCGGGCGGAAGGAAAGGCGGGCGCGGACCGTGAACCGTTCGGCCGGGAATTTCTGCGCCAGGAAGTTCGGGCAGTCCCACAGGCTCCTGTACGGCCATTTCTGCTCCACGCTGTACAGCCGCACACCCCCTTCCGGCAGCGCATAGTGCCAGTATGGCGACGGAATGGCCGGATACTGCCACGCGAGTCCCAGCCCATAAGGGAGATAGTCGGCAGCGGAGTTGACAGTGACCAGGCGCTCATCAGAGCGCCCGGCGGAGGCCGTGTCCGAGGGCTTGTCCCGAGGACTTATAGGCCGGGAGCCGCGGGGGGATAATAGGGGGGCAGCGCCCCCCTCAACAGGCTGTCCGACCCCATCCCCGTCCGGATCCACCCCGATCACCGGCCATCCATCGGCCTGCCAGGTCATGGGCTGGAGATGGAGGATACGGCCATAGGCGCCCTTGTCCTGGAAGTGGAGGAACCAGTCCTCCCCTGCCGGCGTATCGACCCAGGCGCCCTGGTGCGGACCGTTGACGGTCCCTTCGGCCCAGGCCATGACAATCCGCTCCTCATACGGTCCGAAAGGGTTGTCCGCACGGAGGACCGTCTGCCAGCCGGTAGCGACACCGCCGGCCGGGGAGAAGATATAATACTTCCCGTCCCGCTTGTAGAACTTGGTTCCTTCGATCGTCGGCTGGCTCAGATGCCCGTCATACACGATGCGGGATGGGCCCAGAAGATGCGTCCCGTCCGGGTCCATCGGAGCGACGAACAAGATGCTCTTGTTTCCCGCCCTCGACCCGGTGCAACCGTGTGACGGATAAGCCTTTCCATCTTCATCCCAGAAAGGGCACGGGTCGATGAACCCTTTTTCCTTCACAACCCACACGGGCGGCTCCCAGGGACCCCGGGGATTCTGCGTCCGTACCATGAAGACGCCACGGTCCGGGTCGCCCACATAGATGTAGAACCAGCCGTCATGATACCGGATGGCAGGAGACCACACGGCCTTTCCGTGGTGCACCACCGTCCGGAAATCGTTCTCCGGACCGCCCCAGCCCTCGCCGGGATACTCCGTCAGCGCCGCCCCCACGAGTTCCCAGTTCACCAGGTCCCGCGAATGCAGGATGGGCAGTCCCGGGAAACAGTTGAACGACGAGGCTGTCATCCAGTAGTCCTCCCCCACCCGGCACACGTCCGGATCGGAATAATCGGCATGGACGACCGGATTCTGGTACCGGAACTGGGCAAAAAGGCCGCCGCATATGAGCGCGGCAGCCAGGAGAGAGAGGATTCGTTTCATATTCTACGCTTTGAACCAGGCGAGGGACTTCGCACAGAGGTCGGAGATGGCGGCCCAGTCGCCGGCCTTCACGACCTCCTTCGGGAAGAGCTTGGAGCCCATGCCCACGGCGGTGACGCCGGACTTGGCCCAGGCCTTGAGGTTGTCTTCGGCGGGTTCCACCGCGCCGGTGCACATGATCATGGCCCACGGCAGCGGACCCAGCACGTTCTTCACGAACGCGGGGCCGCCCACGGTACCGGCCGGAAAGACCTTCACCAGGTCGCAGCCCAGTTCCTGCGCATGAACGATTTCCGTCACCGTCCCGCAGCCCGGGGAATACGGGATGCCGCGGCGGTTGCACAGCGTGACGACCTCCTCCACCATGCACGGAGACACGATGAAGTCCGCGCCCATCTGGATATACAGCGCGGCGGTGGGCGCATCGAGGATCGTACCGGCACCGAGCGCCATCTCCGGGCACTCGCTGCGCACGAACGCCATCAGGGCCTCGAACACCTTGTGCGCGCCGTCCCCCCGGTTGGTGAACTCGAAAGCGCGGATCCCCCCGTCATAGCAGGCCTTCACCACCTTCTTCGTGAGTTCAATATCAGCATTGTAGAACACCGGAACGATGCCGGTGGACCGGATGATACCGATGGTATCGATTTTCTTGAATTTCGACATACTTACAGATTCTTCACTACGTTCAGAATGACAAGCGATTAGCGGGAAACACGGCCGGAGCCGCCGCCCTTGATGAGACCTTCGACCTCGGAGACGGTGACGCGGTTGTAGTCGCCGATGATGGTGTGCTTGAGGCAGGAAGCAGCCGCCGCGAACTCGATGGCTTCCTGGTCGGTTTCGTAGGCGAGGAGACCGTACAGGAGGCCGCCCATGAAGGAGTCGCCGCCGCCCACGCGGTCCACGATGTGGGTGATGTCGTAACGCTTGGACTGCCAGAGGGTCTTGCCGTCATAGAGGACGCCGCCCCAGGTGTTGTGGTTCGCGTTGATGGAGCCGCGGAGGGTGACCGCCACCTTCTTGCAGCGCGGGAAACGCTCCATGAGTTGGCGGCAGACGCTCTCGAAACGGGTCTGGTCGATCTCGCCGCCGGTCTTCTCGGCGTCGAAACCCTCGGGCTTGATGCCGAATTCCTTCTCGGCGTCCTCCTCGTTGCCGAGGATGAGGTCGCAGCCCTCCACGAGGGCGGGCATGACCTCGGAGGCGGACTTGCCGTACTTCCAGAGTTTCTTGCGGTAATTGAGGTCGCAGGAGACCTTCACGCCCATCTCATTGGCGACCTTGATCGCCTCGAGGCATGCGTCGGCGGCGCCCTGGCTCAGGGCCGGGGTGATGCCGGTCCAGTGGAACCAGTCGGCCCCTTCGAGGACCTTGTGCCAATCGACCATGCCGGGCCGGATCTCGGAGATGGCGGAATGGGCACGGTCATAGACGACCTTGGAGCCGCGGGCGACGGCACCGGTCTCGAGATAGTAGATGCCCACCCGGTCGCCGCCATAGACGATGCCGTCGGTGCCCACGCCGAGGCCGCGGAGTTCCGCGAGGCACATGTCGGCGATGTCATTCTTCGGAAGACGGGTGACGAACTGGGTGTCGATACCGTAGTTGGCAAGGGAAACGGCCACGTTGGCCTCGCCGCCGCCGAAGGTGGCATCGAACTGGTGGGCCTGCGAGAAGCGCAGATAGCCCGGAGTGGAGAGGCGAAGCATCACTTCGCCGAAGGTAACTACTTTAGGCATGGGTTATTGGGTATTTGATTGTCAGAATGGTTTCGGCAGGATGATTCGCGCACTTTCAGTTCCATGGGCACGACGCGGACGCCGTCCGCCCCTTCCAGGAAGGCCTGGGCGGCCTGACGTCCCATTTCGAAGGGATTGAGAGCCAGGGAACTCATGGACGGGGTCATCAGGGAGGTAAACGTTTCGTTGGCCGTGCCCACGATGCCGAAGTCCTCCGGAATGCGGAGTCCCCGGGAACGGGCGGCCTCGACGGCCCCGAGGGCGGAAAAATCGCCGGCGCTGTACAGGGCGTCGCAGCCGGCGTCAATCGACTTCAGTCCGGCTTCGTAACCGGTTTCCCGGACGATGGTATCGTAATAGACCTCCCCTTCCGGAAGCCCGCCGTCCCGGAGCGCCTGCCGCCAGCCTTCCAGCCGGGCGGCGTAGGCCTCGGAGTTCATATAGCCGGCGAGCGTACCGATATGGCGGTATCCTTGTTCAATCAGATGCTTGGTGGCGGCATAGGCGCCTTCGAAATTGTCGCTGACCACCTTGGCACCGGGAAGGTCGCTGAAAACGCGGTCGAACTGGACCAGGGGGATATGGCTTCCCAGGGCATCCAGGATATGTTTTCCGTCCCGGGCGCCGATGGCATGGGACATCAGGACGCCGGCCACCTGGTTGTTCCGAAGCGTCCGGAGCGCCTTGACCTCCGCCTCCAGGCGCTCATGCGTCTGGCAGATCAGGACGCAGTAGCCGGCCGCTTCCAGGATGGACTCGGCCCCGCCGATGACGTTGGAGAAGAAGTTCCGGTGGATGCGGGGAACGATGATGCCCACGATGTCGGACTTCCCCTTCCTGAGGTTCGAAGCCACCACATTGCGCTCGTAGCCCATCTCGGCGGCCATCTGCTCAACGGCCAGCCGGGTTTCCTCCTTCACGCGGGGGCTCCCCGAAAGGGCCCGGGACACCGTGGAAGGTGTCACGCCCAGGGCGGCCGCTATGTCCGAAATCGTCACCATCGGCCGCAAAGATAGGAAAGAATTCCGGATAATACAAACGTTTGTACAACTTTGCTTCCTCATCTTTGTCATGAACCATACAAGTTTTTACAATGAAATGGATTATATTTGGAAAAACACTGATGTCAGACATGAAAAGACTGATTCTCTGCCTGTTCGTGCCACTCTTACTGATGCATGAAGGGAGACTGGCCGCCCAGGATTACGAAGCAGCAGCCAGTTGGGGGTTCATTCCCGCCATCTATGACGGCCTGCTTTGGGGATTCCAACGAGACATCGGACCCAGCGGCAGCGCAAGGATGGATGCGGTATTCGCAGACTACAAGGGGCCCCTCTACACGGCAGGCCTGTATAACCTGGAATTCAACATCATCCGCAAAAAATGGCTGGTCTCCTCCTTCTCGCTGGGAACCGCCTCCTTCTGGAGACCGACGATCAGCGTTCCGGACGATCGCAGGACGGGCGCCAAGGTCCGCAGCGTCCTCTCCCTCATGCATACCTGGCGGTTCACCTATGTGAATAGGCCTGTTTTCCGGATGTACAGCAGCATCGGGCTCGGGATTGTCATGACCTATGATCCCAGACCGGACGAAGTACTTCCCATCTTCCAACTGGCCCCGCTGGGCATCTCCGTCGGAAAACGGCTCTATGGTTTCGGGGAAATCGGCCTCGGGGCGGAGTACATCGGCGGACGCGTGGGCATCGGTTACCGTTTCAATTCCTTCCAGCGATGAAAAAGACTGTTATCCTTCTGGCGGGAGCTCTCATGGTGACCGCCTGTAAAGTGGACGGCGGAGACTGGAGCTCAACCAATTATGAGTATTCCATCCGGGCCTATTTCAATGTATTTACCCAGATCATTCCCGGCGAATGCATCCTTCCCATCCGGACCGGCATTGAAAGCGGGAACATTCCTTCCCATGTTACCACCGACAAATCCCAGATTCCCGCTTTCGATATCCAGTCGCTGGGACCGGACCACTGGCGGGTCGAGTTCCAAGACAAAACTTCTTACAGTTATTCCCAGGGCGACAGTTATCCCACACGCTTCAGCCTGGACATCCGGCTGACCGACCCGGAAAACGACCGCTGGAGTTACGATATGGTGCTGGACCGGGAAGAGAACCACGGCTACAGCCTTCATTATGAGACAACCGGGGCGGCAGGTTGGTTCACGGAGGAACAACACACGGCCATCTCGTACCGGACAGTCTTCAACAGCAGCGGAAACTTCCACATCGACTTCTACCGGGACGGAAAACCGATCGACTTCGCCGACTTGACGGTGGACGCCGACGGAAAAACGTCCAAGATTACGACATCCCGAGAATAGCGCAATCCGCCGTCGAATGTAATTCTCTATCTATCAATTATTTAAAACAAAGTGTCCGGTTAAAAATAACCGGACACTTTTAGATTACATGCTGATACACAAAGACTTACATTCGACGCATCCTATTTGATTACCTCGGCCAGTTTGGCCTCGAGGGCGGCGCCGCGGAGGCCGCGCGCAACCACCGTGCCTTCCGGGTCGATGAGGAGGTTGTCCGGGATGGAATTGACGGAATAGACGTCGGAGGCGACGCTCTTCCAGTACTTCAGGTCGGAAAGGTGGATCCAGGGCATCTCCCACTCGGAAATGGCCTTCACCCACGGCTCTTTCTCCCGGTCGAAGGAGAGGCCCACGATGTCGAATCCCTTCTTATGATATTTCTTGTAAGCGGCGACGACGTTGGGCATCTCGGCCTTGCAAGGGCCGCACCAGGAGGCCCAGAAATCCACGAGGACCCACTTGCCCTGGCCCACGTACTCGCTCAGTTTGTGCATGTTGCCGTCGGTATCGGCCTCCTCGAGATCCAGGAATTTCTGGCCGACGATGGCCTTCTTCTTTTCCTCGGCGGCCTTTCGCTTGGCGACGGCCTCATCCTGCTTGCGCTTGAGTTCCTGCGCGTAAGGGTGGGTGGCATATACGGCGCCGGACTCCATCAGTTCGTTCAATTTCTCCGGGCCGAAAAGATCGGGGATCATGTCCAGGAAAGCGACGGGGATATAGTTGTCCTTATTCTCGTCGAAGATGGACAGGTAACTCGAATTCAGGGTTTCCATCGCCTTGAAATACTCGGGCATCCGGGCCGCCTGCTCCTCCTCGGGAAGGGCGGAGATTTTCTCGATCACCGCATTGAGGGCGTTGATGGCTTTGTTGGTATTCAGGTCATACTCCGTCAGGCGGGTATTGTTGTCGGAACCCGTCAGCGTGCTGTCGGCGAGACTCACCTGCACGGGCACGCCGTCATTGATCATGAGGGAACTCCAGCCGGAGCCGTCGGCATTGATGCCGAGGAGGGCGTTCTCGGCCGTCCGCCCTTTCATCTGGAACACACCGCCCTTGACGACGGCGCTGTCGATGGGTTCGTCACTGAGTTTGTCGATGAGACGGACCACGACGCCGTCCTCGGGACCGGTACCCTTCACGACATACTTCACTCCTTCCTGGGAGCAGGAGGCCGCCATCGCTGCGAGGATGGCGGAAGCAAGAAACACTAACTTTTTCATTTCCGTAAATTTTTACAAAAATACGAATTATCACTCAATTGACAACGAAATCGCCCCTGAAAATTCCGTGGCGACCAACCACTTCCGTCTTTTGTTCCTATCTTTGCAAAAATACGCCATTCATTTCATGATGAAACAGTTCCTTTTCGCCCTGCTGGCCTTCGTCGCCGGCTGTTTCAGCGGCCACGCCGCCGATTACCGCGTTTCCTCCCCTTCCGGGGACATCGTCCTGACCGTTTCCAACGGGGACAGACTATCCTATTCCGTCACTTGGAAAGGAAGGACGGCCATTGCTCCTTCCGCCCTGGGCTTTGAATTCCGCGGGGAAAAGCCGATGGCCGGACCCTTTGCCGTCCTGGGCAGTCCGTCCGTAGAGGAGCACGTGGAATTCTGGAAGCCGGTGGTCGCCAACAAGCACAGCGACATCGCCGTCACCTCGAACAACCTGACGCTCAACCTCAAGGAGAGCGGTGACGAAGGGCGTCGCATGGATCTGGAATTCCGGGTGATGGACGACGGCGTCGCCTTTCGCTATACACTATATCCCGTCACCCGCGTAGGCGACCGGATGATCCAGCGGGAACTCACCGAGTTCGCCGTCCCGGCGGGCACGGAGGGCTGGATGACGGAGTATCCGCGTCCGTTCCGCTCCTCCCAGGAAGCCTGGCGCACCAAGACGCCGCTGGCTTCCATTCCGGACAGCCAGATTACCGGCCTCCCCTTGCTGCTGAAAGCGGATGACGACCTCTATATGGCCATCACGGAGGCTGCCATGGACAACTGGTCCGGCTTCTATCTGGGCGTCGGCAAAACCTCCGGCGGGGCCTGCACCCTGGAAACGCACCTCTCCCCCATCCCGTGGGAGGAACAGGAGTCCTGGGGGAACCTCAAGAAATACGAAGAAGGCGTCAAGGTCCGGTTCGATGATGTCATCCGTTCCTCGTGGCGCCTCGTGATGATCGCCGACAACCCGGGCAAGTTCATCGAATCGGAAACCATCCACGCCCTGAACGAGCCCTGCGCCATCGAGGACCCTTCCTGGATCAAGCCCGGCGTGAGCGCCTGGGACCACTGGTGGAGCGGTGAAGTCAAGGTGGATATGCCCACGATCAAGGAGTACATCGATTTCGCCTCGCAGATGGGCTGGCCCTACATGCTCATCGACTGGCAGTGGTACGGCCCGTACGCACAGCCGAATGCGGACATCACGAAGGCCGCGCCGCAACTGGACATGCCGGAAATCCTCGCCTACGCCGAGGACAGGAACGTCCGCTGCTGGCTCTGGATCCATTCCGACGATGCCGCCCGGAATAACGCCTTCTACGACGCTTTCCCGCTGTACCGCGACTGGGGCGTCGCAGGCGTCAAGATCGACTTCATGGACCGGGAGGACCAGGAGATGGTCCGCTGGTACCGGAAAGTGATCGAGCGGGCGGCCGAATGCCGGCTGATGGTCGATTTCCACGGCGCTTACAAACCCGACGGCATCGACCGGACCTGGCCCAACATGATGACGCGGGAAGGCGTGCTGGGCTGCGAATACTACAAGTTCGCCCAGGACCGCCAGCTGCCGACGCCCGAGCACAACGTCACTCTCGCCTTCACCCGGATGATCGCCGGCCAGATGGACTATACGCCGGGTGGTTTCCTCAACGTCCGTCGCGAGGACTGGAAGCGGCAGACGCCGGCGCTGGTGTGCGACACCCGCTGCGCCGAACTGGCGAAATTCGTCATCTATGACAGCCCGTACATGGTCTTCTGCGACCATCCCAAACACGTCCTGGGCCAGCCGGGGGCCGATTTCCTGCAGATCGTCCCCACCGTCTGGGACGACACCCGCTTCCTGGGCGGCGCCCCGGAGGAATACGTGCTCCTCGCCAAGCGCTCCGGCGACACCTGGTTCGTGGGCGGACTAAACAATTCCGTGAAAAAGAAGGTCTCCGTGGACCTGGGCTTCCTCCCTGCCGGCACCCATACGGCCACGGTCTGGATGGACGGCAAGAAAACCGCCAAGGACCCGAAGATCCTGGAAAAGAAAGTCTTGATAGTCTCCCCGGACAAGCCCCTGGAGATCACGATGGAATCCGCCGGCGGATTTGTCATGACGGTCGAATAGAACGGACGGTCGTCTGCGTCCGGGTCACAGGTCGAAATGCGGCTGCACCCTTGCCGGTCATCGGGAGCACGGCGAAAAGGGATAAAGGGACCTTGCGAAACACAGTCAGTTACGGAAGGAACCGGAGTCCCTCCACGTGCGAGCCAACATACATCGGCACATAGTCGCCTGTAGCGTACCAGGCGGGCTTGTCGGGCATTCCGTCGTATATTTTCACACCATTGATCCGCAAATCCTCGAAAGTGACATTCCGGACCTGATGATCCGCATCATACCCGCTGATGACCGACATCCCGGTGCCGTTCCCGTAATAGCGGATTGTCCGGAACAGGACGTTCTCGATGCCGCCGCCCGGAGCCGTGCAATACTTGCTGTTCCAGCCCACCCGCACCTGGAAAAGGGAGCCGTTCCCGATCTGCTCGATACGGATGTTGTCGAAGACGACGTCGCGGACGAGGTTGCCGTCTCCGCAGTTGATGGTCAGACAGCCCTGGTATTCCACCTGCGGCTCGAACTGGCCCAGGATGTCCAGGTTGTCGTAGCGGAGGCCTTCGATGATGTCTCCCGCTTCAGGATTGCCGTGGATGCCGATCATAATGGGATGGGCGACATCGGCCCAGAGCGTGGAATTGGTCATCCGGACATTGCGGACGCTTCCGCTAAACCCTTTCCGGGTGGCATAGACCGTGGTGCAGTCGTCGGAATTGCGGCAGAACACGCGGTCGAAGAGAATGTCCGACGAGCCGCCGAACACGTTGAGGCCGTCTCCCCACTGTACATAGGAGATACTCCGGACATCATGCAAAGTGACGTTGCGGGACTCCCCGATCGGGCAGGTATTGACGACCAGGCCATCCACGACGACGTCTTCGGAACGATAGACATGGCACCCTTCATATCCCCGGTCGGGACGGGCCACTCCCCGGCCGAGGATCCGGACGTTCTCCGCATCCTCGATGGCGAAAGTGCCGGCAAAGTAACTACCTCCCTCCAGGTACAGGGTCGTATTGGAGGGGACCCGGATCTTTTCGTCCGGATAGAAACCAGGGCCGTAGCAGCGGAATTCGCGGCCTTCGGCCTCGGCTTCCCGACGGGCTTCCTCCTTGCTCACGGGAGGTTTGGAGGTGAATACCAGCAGGTTGTCCGTAATACAGCCGTCGAACTCGACGCTGACATTCTCCGGCTGGAAAAGCAGGAACTGGACCGTCGAATCGTTCAGGACGTTGCAGATGGTTCCCCGGTAGTCCGGACGGATGCGGGCCGTCGAGAACTTCTTGTTTTTCGTCACCACGCGCACGTTCACGTCGCCGGTGAAATCGAAGAAACAGTAGGAAATCTCGCTGACCTTGTGCTTGTTATTCCCCACCGGCGCATTGACCTTGGCCATATAGGTGTCGATCCGGGTCCATTCCTTCTGCCCGCGTGGCTGGAGATACACCTCGTAATCGTGCTTCAAGGGAGCGCCCTCGGGCGCCGGATAGGTATAGATCGAATGGAGTTTGGCCCCTTCCTTCACGCCCTTCACCGAGAACTGGTCTGCCTCGGGATTGCGCGTTATCTCCCCGTTCCTTTCCGCTTTGGCCTGCAGGGCCAGGACTTTCTTGGTATAGGGCATCTTCAGACCCTTCCGTCCCACATAATGGGCATAAGGAAGGTCGTAGATGCAACGGATCCGGCCACGGCCCATCTCCCCCGGCACCGTCCAGTCATTGTACAGACCGGTCCAGTCGGTCCAGGTCTCGAAGGGGACGTCATAGCCCAGGTTGTATCGGGCCGTATACTCGATGCCCTTCAACAGGCGGTTGTCCAGGGCGCCCCACAGGTCGTCGCCCTGTTCCCAGGCCATCTCGCAGATCTCGCACATCGCCCCGAGGCCCAACTGCGCGTGACTCTGGTCGCGGCCAGTCTCCTGGCATTGGCCGGTATCGCCTACGTAACCCGGCAGCGAACCATTGTCTCTCGCATGCAGATACACTTCGATAGCGTGACGATATAAGTCCTTGTCATCCAGGAAGATTCCGGCAGCCATCCGGCAACGGTTCACGATGTGCCCCCAGTTTCCGTTGGCATACGGACTGGCCGCTTCAAATCGATCCATCACGGGCAGTATGGTGCGGCATACCATGTCTTCCCAGTCGGGCGTCCGCTCCTCTTTGAGGATGATCATGCCGCGGAGCAGCCAGTAGGCCTGGATCAGGCACAGCGGGGCATCATGGCCTTCGAAGCGCTGCAGGGTACCGGCATAGGCGTTGATGATTTCCAGCGCTTTAGCGGATTCTCCTGCCTTGGCGCACTGCCAGGCCTGCCACATATCCCTTTCACTGCCGCCTTTGGTCTTGGCGTACTGCCCGTCTCGGGCCACCACTTCAAAGGGACCGGCCATCTTGTAGGAGCCATCCTGGGCGAATCCTCCGATTCCATGAACGAAAGGAAAGACTCCGATCACCAGGGAAAGAACGATCGTATGTATCTGATTCATAAGACAACCCTTTTCCCTAATTTCCGACAGGATTTCAGATCCGTTTGGGCAGCAGGCCGGAAAGATGCGGCAGCACCGCCGCGGGCAAGAAGGGCAAACGGCAGCGGATTACCGCCCCGGACGATGAATTTCCGAACAGACACGTGCGTTGCCGTATCCACGGTCGGATCATCCGTATAGACCGTCATTACGTAAGGTTGTCCTGATACTAGGAAATCTGTCGGGACAGTCACGGTCTGTGGTTCATCGTTACCGATCAGTCCGAGATACCAGTCTTCACCGCTCCGCCGGGCGATGGCCGCCGTTACACCGATGCGGTCGTCAACCACCCGCGTTTCATCCCAGACGACGGGGACCTCGTCAAAGAAAGCAAGTTCGGGCGTTTCCACGATCCTGTCCGGCGTATCATACCAATACAGTGTCTGGAGCGGCGAGAAATACATCACCGGCAGGGCCAACTGGTGTGCATGGGTATTCTTCAGGCGCGGATCGAAGTAGCAGACGGTATAATCCGCAGCCCCGCAGAGCATCCTCGTGAACGGAAGGACTGTATTATGCGTAGCGGAAGGCCATTCCTCATTTCCACAGATCCCTTCCTGCGTGAGCAGGTTCGGATAAGTTCTGGAGTAACCCGTGGGCCTGTACTCGTCATGGATGTTCACCATGATGTGACTGTCCGCGGCGGAGCGCACAAGCCCGTGGACCCAATCCGCCCAATGCTGGTTCGTAAAGTGGACAAAACCGAACTTGACGCCCTTCAGGCCCCATTTTTCGTAGGTTTCGAACAGGGAAGCACCCTGTTTCTGCAGCGCGTGCTGATTCACATAGACCCACAGGCCTACCCCTTTCGAAGCGCCATAGCGGATCACCTCCGGCAGGTCGATGGGGACGACGACCTTCGTTGCATCTGATGCGAAATCGTCACCCCGGCCATACCATTTCCAGTCGTACAGGATGTAATCGATTCCGTGACGGGCGGCAAAGTCGATGCAGGCCTTGGAATTCTCCGTGGTCAGCCGCGTTTCGCGAAGGATCTTGCCGGGCTTGATCCAGTCCGTATCCGCGATCCGGCTGGCTTCGTTCAGGTTCAGGAAGATATCGTTCTGTTCCAACAGTCCGCCCAGCCGGTCGGAAGCTATCACCACGCGCCAAGGCATGGCATAAGGCGTCACCAGGTCCGTGCCTGTGTCGTTCAGGGCGACAGCGAGCACATGCGGGCGGGCGAGCCGGAGTTTTCCCCGCGGGAAATCGACGACACCGGCTTCCCCGACAGCCGCATACAGGTCATCCGCAAGCTGCAGCGTAAGCGGACGCTCACATTCGTCCGTCCATCCTTCCAGCGGGCGCTTTTCGTAGAAGGCCTGCGCCCACAGGTGGTACCAGGCCTCTGTGCCGGCCGGGAATGCGAACTCGGTGTTGTCCGCAACGATCCGGTGATACAGGGCATCCGGATGCATGGGCAGGAGATACCGGAAGGCGATCCCCTCATCATAGGCCCGGAACTCGATATCCAGTCCGCACAAGGAAGAATCGTCCTTCGTAAAATGCAGGACGACGCCCCGGTAAGCATCCCGGACCGAGCTCCGTTCCCCGAAAGGATTGTGCCATACGGTGTCCCGGGAAGTCACCTCCGTGCCAGAAAGGGCCAGGTTGTCGAACCAGCGGTCCAGGCGGGGTACGGAACGCTTGCCCGTCGCCATCTCCCAGACATGGTTGTCCACCGTCATGTCCATGGACGAAGGCAAGATGACAGGACGTCCATCCAGGGCGGTAGCGTAGGTAATCCGCGTACATCCTCCTTCCGACCGCACCTCGATCCGTGCGGATTGCCGTCCGTCCGGAGAAACGACGTCGAAAGACTGTGCCGAAAGAATTGCGGCAGGAAATAAAAGGGAGATCATCCCCAACCATGTCAAAGCTCTCATCACCTATTCATCATAAAACAATAACGTTCCCCATCCTAATTGATCGAAGGCCCCGCTGGCCGTTCCATACCGGAGGTCACCGGCTCCGCCGTCACCGGTCAGGACGCCGTCCCGATAACGGAGCTGGGCTGCGAATAACGCCGAATAGTGGCAAGCCGATTCCGGCAATTCCTTTTCCCTGACATAATGGGTACGGATCAGTTCCCAACCCGGCCGTTCCTTGCCACGGGCATTGGCAGACACTGTCGAATGGACAGCACCGTGCGTCTGGTTTCCGCAGGAACATCCCATACAATACCGGTATTCGGTGAAAGGCATGGTCCCGGGAAGGAAGGCACCGTCCGGCCTGACATTGTATTTTGCCACATACTCGGCCATGGCGAGCACGCGGTTTCCGTCGGCTCCCCAAAAATCCAGGCCGATGTTCTGTGCCATCCTGCACAGTTCCGCGACCAGCGATACACAAAGTGTAGCATGTCCCTGATCCCGACCTGATTCCATGCACTGTGCAATCATGCCGCCACTTCCGTCCGGGTCGGGGACGGGGTCGAACGGGACCAGGTTCGACAGGGCTCCGCTTCCCTTTCCGGAAAGGAACTGAGTGTTCACCTCGTTCACCATTACCTGGTCTTCCAGATAGATTCCGATGGCCAGGACGGAGGCCAGATTGGCCAGTTCCCAATTGGACCAGTAATGCAAGTCACAGACATGGGGGCCGCCATGGTTTTCCAGGAACCAGTGATTCTTCGCATACCAGACCTCTTTCAGCCATGTCTTGAAACGTCCTTGCTCGGTAGAGGTCCACTTGCCATAGTCCCGAAGCAACTCGGCCGCATTGGCAAACGTATATCCCTGAAAGCCTGCCAGCAGATACTGGTTGCTGTCATTGGCAGTGATCCGCTTGTTGACTTGGGCCCATTCGTTCAGGATCGCCCTGGCCGATTCCGCGTACTTTTCCTCTCCGGACAGTTTCCAGCGCAGGGCCAGCTGGAACGCGGCCGCAGCCTGCCGGGCACAAAGGATGTAATTCTCCGTCGTACCCGTCCCTTTCGGATCACCACGCACGACCGTTTCCAAAGCCGACGGACGGATGGTTTCCTGCGCCCATTCATTCTGGCTGAATTCCAGCCAGGAGGCATATACCGGATCAGATTCATCCTTCCCGGAGATTCTCCGGCATACCCGGTCCAGGTCCTCAGCATTGACATAGGCACAGGGATGATCGAACACGACCTCGACCTGTTCCACGACCGGTTTCTCCGAAGGGGGCTCCGGTTTCGTCCCATTTTCTCCGTGGGGGGCGTCTTGCGCACAGGAAGGTACCCCAAGCAGGAGCAACATGCTGAAAACCAGCATTCGTTTATTCCGAGTCATTTTTTCCATCGAAAACGTACGTATCTGCGCTTTTTGCAAAGATACATTCTTTTCCGCATGGTCGAAGGGTCATTCCGTAACAGGATAAGGTCGTTACGTAACAATCCACACAGACTTTCCAGAAAGATTTTGAAATAAATACAAACGTTTGTATCTTTGCATCCGGCAAACAGGAAACAACTTTAAAACACATAGCAGTATGGCCAATCCTTTCTCCCTCGAAGGCAAGAATGCCTGGATCACCGGCGCCTCCTACGGCATCGGGTTCAACATTGCCAAGGCCTTTGTCGCCGCCGGCATCAAGAACATCATCTTCAATGACA
This sequence comes from Bacteroidales bacterium, assembly GCA_017464245.1. Classification (GTDB taxonomy): domain Bacteria; phylum Bacteroidota; class Bacteroidia; order Bacteroidales; family UBA932; genus Cryptobacteroides. The sequence continues at coordinate 39,947 of JAFUDV010000079.1, forward strand.
TCAACGAGGCCGCCCTCGAGCGGGGCCTCAACAATTACAAGGAGGCCGGCATCGAGAACGTGCACGGCTATGTGTGCGACGTCACCGACGAGGTGGCCGTCAAGGCCCTCGTGGAGAAGATCCACGCCGAGGTGGGCCAGATCGACATCCTCGTGAACAACGCCGGCATCATCAAGCGCATCCCCATGCACGAGATGAAGCGCAGGGAGTTCCAGCAGGTGATCGACGTGGACCTCGTCGCCCCGTTCATCGTTTCCTCCGCCGTCCTCCCCGAGATGATGGAGCGCCGCGAAGGCAAGATCATCAACATCTGCTCCATGATGTCCGAGCTCGGCCGCGAGACCGTCTCCGCCTACGCTGCCGCGAAGGGCGGCCTGAAGATGCTCACCCGCAACATCTGCTCCGAGTACGGCGCCTACAACATCCAGTGCAACGGCATCGGTCCCGGCTACATCGCCACGCCGCAGACCGCTCCCCTGCGGGAGAAGCAGCCCGACGGCAGCCGCCATCCCTTCGACAGTTTCATCTGCGCGAAAACCCCGGCGGGCCGCTGGCTGGATCCGAGCGAACTCGGCGGACCGGCCGTCTTCCTGGCCTCCCACGCCTCCGACGCGGTGAACGGCCATGTCCTGTACGTGGACGGCGGCATCCTGGCTTACATTGGCAAACAACCCGAATAATATGGCAAAGATCAACTGTCAGGTGCGCCAGGCTTCCAGCAACCTGGACGCCAAGCACTACGACACCGAACGCATCCGGAAAGAATATCTGGTCCAGAACATCATGGTCCCCGGCGAGATCAACATGGTCTATTCCATGTTCGACCGCATCATCGCCGGTGGCGCCGTCCCGGTGGAGGAGGAGCTCGTCCTCGAGGCTCCGGAGATCCTCCGCGCCGACTTCTTCACCCAGCGCCGCGAACTGGGCATCATCAACGTCGGCGGGACCGGCATCGTGAAGGTCGGCGAAGAGGAATACGAGATTCCCTACAAGGAGGCCCTCTACGTGGGCCGCGGCAACCGTCACGTCTCCTTCCGCAGCGCGGCCCCGGAAAAGCCGGCCCACTTCTACTTCTGCTCCGCCACCGCCCACCGCGAGACCGGCGTGAAGAAGGTCTCCAAGAAGGACGCCGTCGTGATGCATCTCGGTTCCCTCGAGGAGAGCAACGAGCGCACGATCAACCGTCTGCTGGTGAAGGAAGTAGTTCCCTGCTGCCAGCTCCAGATGGGAATGACCGAACTCGCTCCGGGCAGCACCTGGAACACGATGCCCGCCCACACGCACGACCGCCGCATGGAGGTCTATTTCTACTTTGAACTTCCGGATGACGCCGCGGTATGCCACTTCATGGGCGAACCGCAGGAGACGCGCCACATCTGGATGCACAACGAAGAGGCCGTCATCTCCCCGCAGTGGAGCATCCACTCCGCCTGCGCCACCCGCAACTACACCTTCATCTGGGGCATGTGCGGCGAGAACGACGACTACAACGACATGGACTGGTGCGCCACCAAAGACCTGAAGTAATGAAGAGACTGTTTATCGCCCTCGTGGCCCTCGCGGCCCTCGCCGCCTGCACGCAGGCACCGGAGAAGAAAGTCATGGCCCGCTTCGTCCCGGAGCGTTCCGACGACTTCGTGTTCGAAAACAACCTCATCGCCGGCCGCTTCTACGGAGAGGCGCTGGAGGGGAATCCCACCTCCCCCGGTGTGGACATCTGGGTGAAGTTGCCCGGAAAGCTCGTCGCCGACGAGTGGTACAAGGGCTTCCTGACGGAAAGTGACGAGTACTATCACCACGACCATGGCGGAAAGGACTGCTACAAGGTTGCCGTCTCCCTGGGCGGCGGCGCTTCCGCCCCCTTCATCGGCGGGGAGCTGCGCTATCCGGCCACGAACTACCGCTCCTGGAACATCGTGGAGGAGACGCCCGAGAAAGTGGTCTTCACCCTCCACTACCCCGAATGGGAAGCCGTCGAAGGCGTGAAGGTCGCCCTGGACAAGACCGTCACCGTGGTTCCTGACACTTATTTCTGCGGCGTGGAGGACATCTACACCTTCACCGGAAAGGACACCCTCGCCATTGCGGCGGGCATCAACGTCCACGCGGCCCAGGAAACCGTGGAGCGGGAGCTGGTCCTCCCCAACGCGGTCGCCATCTGGGAGCACGCCTCCGACCAGACGTTCGAGCCCGAAGACGGCATGCTGGGCGTCGCCGTGGTCATGCCCGAGGCCGACGTCACCTTCATCACCAACGACGGGACCCACCTGGTCGCCTGCAAGAAAGTCATCTCCGGACAGCCCCTGCACTACTCCTTCGGTTCCTGCTGGTCCAAGGGTGATGTAAAAACCGCAGAAGACTGGTTCAAGCAGGTCCATCCGTAAAGGAACGGTTTCTAGCCGTCGAACGGAAACAGCTGTGCATCAATCCATTAAAGAAAAGTACCCGGGTGAAAATCCCCGGGTACTTTCGTATAACCGACTGAAAGAGAATCCATTCGATTCGACGCATTCCGCGTATCCAAGCATTTTTCGTATATTTGTACCTTGAGATGAAGAAAGCATTCTATATCGCCCTGCTGATCCTCACGGCCGGATGCGCCCGCGGCCCGGAAGACAACACCCTCCGGGAAATCGAGGCGATTTCCGCCATGCGGCAGCTCAGCCTGGTGGAATACCGCGTCCGCAAGATCGTGAAGGCCGACGATGAAGGCGAGTGGTACAAGATCGGCGACCGGAAGATCCTCCTCAGCTGTACGGCCTACCTGAAGGCCGGCATCGACCTGACCGGTTTCTCGGCCGACGATGTCGATATCGACCGGCTGGACGGAAGCGTCACCGTCAGGCTCCCCCACGCCACGCTCCTGTCCATGGACATCCCGGCCTCCGAGATCCGGGAGGAGTTCGGCCAGGTGACTCTCCTCCGCTCCTCCTTCACCGCCGAGGAGCGCAACGCCCTGCTCCGGCAGGGAGAAAAGCAGATCCGCGACAGCGTCCCGTCCCTGGGCATCCTGGAAAAGGCCGAGGAGAACGCCCGGCGCTTCTTCGAATCCGTATTCTCGAAAATGGGCTTCACTTCGGTGGAAGTTGTCTTTGAACCGTAGGCACCATGGACCGGAAAACAAGGAAAATCACCCTGTCCGTATCCCCGGCGGTCATCCTGCTGGCGGTGCTCATCCTGTGCGGCATTCTCTTTATTCCCAGCCGGTTCCGCAGGGAGAAAAGAAGCCTCACCATTGACGATACGCCCGTTGTCGTCACGAGAATCCAGTCGCTCGGGGAACTGACGACCGCCTGTTTCTACGACGAGATCGTCCTGACCCGTTCCAAGCAGAACACCCTTTCCTCCTCGCCGCTGGGCTCCCTCGCACGGGACGGCTTCGGCAAGGATATGGACGACCACCTGGTCATCATCGCCAAGGGCACGGTCCGCGCCGGCGTGGACCTGATGGAGATGAAGCCGGAGGACATCCGCTTCTCGGGCGACACGGTCGTCATCCGCCTCCCCAGCCCGCAGTACCTGGACATCATCGTCAATCCGTCCGACTTCGAGGTGTTCGCCGAATCCGGCAAGTGGTCGCACGCGGAAACGACGGAACTGCAGGATTCCGCCCGCAGGCGCCTCATCATGGAAGCGGACCACGCCGGGCTCAAGACCAAAGCCTACGAAGGCGCCATGGAGGCCGTCACGGACCTCCTCACCGCCTCCGGCTACACATACATCCGATACGACCATATCCCCTCCTATATCAAACTTCCCCGGTTCGGGGACTGAACGAACGATGACAGAAACGGCTTCTCCCCTCATGGCACGGCGGATCCGCAGGATCCTCCTGGTGTGCAACAACTATGACAAGTTCGCCCTGGAAGAGGACGGACGCATCGAGCCCCGGATCACCGCCGAGTATTCCGAGCTCAACATCTCCAACCCGCCGGAGTTCGTCCGCGCGGAATCCACCGTGGAAGCGCTGGAAATCATGGAAGGAGGCGCGCAGTTCGACCTCGTGATCACGATGTACAACGTGGGCGAGGTGGACGTTTTCGAATTCTCCCGCCGGGTGAAGGAGATGGACCCGGAGACCTCGGTCGTCCTCCTGACCGCCTTCGCCAAGGAAATCTACCGGCAGATGGAAAACCGGGACACGAGCCACTTCGACGGCATCTTCTGCTGGAACAACTCCACGGACCTCATCATCGCCATCATCAAGCTCCTGGAAGACAGCCGGAACGCCCCGGTGGACATCCTGGAGAACGGGGTGCAATGCATCCTGCTCGTGGAAGACTCAGTCCGGTACTATTCCACCTACCTGCCGGAACTCTACCGCCTAATCCTCCTCCAGAACAGCGAGGCCATCCGGGACGCCCTCAACGAAAGCCAGCAGAGCCTACGCAAGCGCTCCCGTCCCAAGATCCTGATGGCCACCAACTACGACGACGCCGTGGCCCTGTATGACAAGTACAAGTCCAACATGCTGGGCGTCATCTCCGACATCGGCTTCGTCCTGCACCGGGGCGACAAGCCCTCGGAGGAGAAGCTGGACGCGGGCATCGACCTGTGCCGGATGATCCGCAGGGACGATCCCAAGATGCCCATCCTCATGCAGTCTTCGCAGGAGAGCATGCGGAGCGTGGCCACTTCCCTCAAGGCGGGCTTCCTCGTGAAGCGGTCCAAGACCCTGACGCACGACCTGGCGGAGTTCATCGGCCGGGAGTTCGGCTTCGGCGACTTCGTGGTCACGAATCCCAAGACCGGAGAGGAGATGGCCCGTGCCAGCGATCTGTACGGGGCCGAGCGCATCATCGCCACCCTGTCGGACGCCGACCTGGCCCGGCTCGCCAGCAAGAACTACATCTCCCGATGGCTGCTGGCCCGCGGCCTGTTCGACATCGGCAACCGCATCAAGAAGAGCCACTTTGAGGACCCCTCCCAGCGCCGGGAGACCACCATCCGTTCCATCCGCGACTACCGGATGGCCCAGGGGCTGGGCGTGGTGGCCCGCTTCGAGGCCGACCGCTACAACGATGCCATCCGCTTCGCCCGCCTGGGCGAGGGCTCGCTGGGCGGCAAGGCCCGGGGCCTCGCCTTCCTGAACCAGATCCTCCAGCGGTACGACCTCTACGACAAGTGGGAAGGCGTCCGCGTACTGGTGCCCCGCACCCTCGTCATCACGACCGATTTCTTCGACCGGTTCATCCTCGAGAACGGGCTCCAGTATGTCATCAACGCGGACCTGTCCGACGGAGAGATCCTCTCCGAGTTCGTCGCCTCCACCCTGCCCCGCGACCTGACGGACGCCCTCCGGGTGTTCATCCGCCACGTCCGCAAGCCACTCGCCGTCCGCTCCTCTTCCAAGCTGGAAGACTCTTATTACCAGCCGTTTGCCGGTGTCTATTCCACCTACATGGTTCCCTCGACCGAGAATGAGGACCAGCAGCTGAGGATCATCTCCAAGGCGATCAAGAGCGTCTATGCATCGGTCTATTTCGCCTCCTCCCGAAGCTACATCACCGCGACCGGGAACGTCATCTCCGAGGAGAAGATGGCCATCATACTGCAGGAAATCTGCGGCAGCGAGGACAGCGGCCTGTGGTTCCCCACCCTCTCCGGCGTCGCCCGCTCCCTGAATTTCTACCCGGTGGGCCATGAGACTGCCGAGGAAGGGATTGTCCGCCTCGCCTTCGGTCTCGGAAAAGCCGTCGTGGACGGCGACCAGACCCTGCGTTTCTCCCCGGCCTATCCGGGCCATGTGGTCCAGACCTCCACGCCGGAACTCACGATGCGGGAAACCCAGCAGTACATGTATGCGCTGAACCTGAAACCGGAGAAGTTCAGGACCTCGGTCGATGATGCCGTGAACCTGGAACGCCTCCGCATCTCCGACTGCACCGGATTCCGGAACCTGCAGAAAGTCGTATCCACCTTCGACTTCGAGAACCAGCGGATGGTGGACTCCCCCTTCCCGCGCGGACCCAAGTTCGTCACCTTCGCCCATATCCTCCGCTACGGGACCTTCCCGTTGGCGGACATCCTGAAAGAGTTGCTGGAGATCGGCCAGAAGGAGATGAAATGCTGCGTGGAGATCGAGTTTGCCGCCAACCTGGACAAACCTGTAGACGAAGCCAAGACCTTCCATGTCCTCCAGATCCGGCCCATCTCCTCCGACAGCCTGCACACCGAAGTGGACTGGTCGGGCATCGACGACACCGGTTCCTTCATCCGTTCCGGCAGCGCGCTCGGCACCGGCTGGGTGCGGGACGTCCGGGACATCGCCTACATCCCGAAGGACCGGTTCGACAAGATGGAGACCGAGGCGATCGCCGCCGAAATCGCCGAACTCAACAACCGGATGCGCGAGGAGGGCCGCGGCTACGTGCTCATCGGCTACGGACGCTGGGGTACCAGCATCCCGTCCCTGGGCATCCCGGTCAAGTGGAGCGACATCTCGGAAGTGAAGGCCCTCGTGGAATGCGTCCTGCCGGACTTCCGGATCGACCCGAGCCAAGGCACCCATTTCTTCCAGAACCTCACCTCCTTCAACGTGGGTTTTGTCCATGTCGATCCTTTCGCCCGCCGGGAGGACGCGTTCGACTGCGACGTCCTGGACGCCCTCCCCGCCGAGTCCGAGACAAAACACGTGCGGCTCATCCATCTGGACAAGCCGCTCGAAATCTGCATCGACGGACGCAGCGGGCGCGCCTTCATGAAAACGTCCTAAAAACGGCTCAGGAAGCGGTCGCGTTCCGCGCTCCAGGCCGGTTGCTGCCACATGGCGTATAGGGGCCTTGCCCGGTAAAAAGCCAGCCGAGGTCCGCTTCGCTGTGACAAGCTTCAGATCCCGAAATACACCATGAGACCGCCGATGACGATGTACATCAGCGCATACGGAAGGGCGGAGCGGAGGATGTCGCCGTCCTTCCCCTGCATGTCGCAGGCCGCCGTCGCGATGGCGATGCTCTGCGGGGAAATCATCTTGCCGCCGGTCGCACCGGTCGTATTGGCGGCGACCAGCCAGTTGGTCTGGGAGCCTTCGACCCCGAAGAACGAGCCCTGTCCGGTCATGCCCAGCTGGTCGGCCACATGGGCCTGGAGCTTCGCGAAGAGGATGTTGCTGGAGGTATCGCTGCCGGTCACGAACGTGCCGATGGCGCCGATGAGCGGGGCGAAAAGCGGGTACAGCGGTCCGGTGACGGCCACGAGGCCCGCCGCGATCGCGGAAATCATGCCGCTGTAGTTCATGATGGAGGCCAGCGCGATGAGCGAGATGATGGTGACGACCGTCTTGCGGAGGCCCACCACGGTCTTCGCCAGCACGACCATCAGCTTCCGGAAGGACAGGCCCTGGATGAGGCCGCCGAGGGTGGCGCCCAGGAAGAGCATCAGACCGGCGTTGCTGATCCACCCGAACCGGAAGTCCGTATCGATGACCGGGAGATGGACCTTCGTCACCAGGTGCGTCTTCAGGAAACCGTTCACGGGCGGGCACAGGGCGCCGCTCAGTAGGATGAACACCAGGATCAGGAGATACACGCTCCAGGCGCGGAAGGTGCGGGCCGCCCCGTATTTCTCCCCGGTTTCCCGGGGTTTGGATTTCACGAACAGCTTCGCGTAGAGGATGATGGCGACGATGGCGGCGACACTGCCGATGATGGCCGGTGTCTCCGCGCCCAGGTATTTCGCGCAGACGAACTGGACCGCGACGGAGATGACGCCCGTCCACAGGGCCAGGCAGAGGTTCTTCACGACCGCTTTCCGGTCCGTGAGCATCAGGATGATGAACGGGATGAGGATGAACAGCGGGGAGAGCTGCAGGACGGCGAAAGCCGACGTCTCGCAGATGGCTTCGGCCGATGCGGCCCCGCCCGGAGCCACCTCGTTGCACAGGGTCGTCACCGGGACCCCCACCGCGCCGAAGCCCGTCGCGACGGTATTGCCGATAAGGGCCACCAGGGCGGAAAACATGGGCTTGAATCCCAGGCCGATGAGGATGGCCGCCGGGATGGCGACCGCCGTACCGAAGCCCGCCATGCCTTCCAGCAGGCCGCCGAAGCCCCAGACCAGCATGAGCACCAGCACGCCCTTGTCGTCCGTGAAGGAGGTGAACTGGGACTTGACGACCTCGATTTCCCGGGACTCCACAAGGATATTGTAGCTGTAGATGGCCATGAGGATGATGATCAGGATCGGGAAGACGGCTTTCAGGACGCCTTCCACGAATCCCCACCAGACCACCCCGCCCACGGAAGCGGTTCCCTCCGGGAGCATGCCCAGGGCCGGAGCGGCGAACAGGGCCAGCAGGACGGTGACGGCAAGGGTGATGAGGGCGCTCTTGTGTCCGGGCATCTTGAAGGCCAGCATGAGGACGAACAGGAGGACGATCGGCAGTACGGCTACGGCAAAAGACATGGGTTATCAGTTGAAGGTTCTCTTGCAAAGATAGCATTTTCCCCTTATATTTGTTGAAGTCAAACACTAAAACACCCTTCCCATGAGAATCGGACTGTTCATTCCCTGCTATGTGGACGCCGTCTATCCGGAAGTGGGGACCGCCACCTGGAAGCTGCTGCGCCACCTGGGCCTGGACGTCTCCTATCCGGAGAACCAGACCTGTTGCGGCCAGCCCATGGCGAACGCCGGCTTCGAGTCCCAGGCCGTTCCCTTGGCCCGGAAATTCGAGGACAAGTTCCGGGACTTCGACTACATCGTCGCCCCTTCCGTCAGCTGCACCGCCTTCGTCCGGCTGAATTACGAAAGGCTCCTGAAGGGACATGAGTGCCGGACCGCCGCCAAGGCCATGGACGTCGTGGAATTCCTGCACGACGTCGTGAAGCCGACCGGCCCGCTTGGCCGTTTCCCGCACAAGGTGAGCCTCCACAACTCCTGCCACGGCGTCCGGGAACTGGGCCTCTCCTCCCCCAGCGAGCAGAACATCCCGGCCTTCAACAAGATCAAGGACCTCCTCGCCCTCGTGGAAGGCATCGAGGTCGTGGAACCGGAGCGTCCCGACGAGTGCTGCGGCTTCGGCGGCATGTTCTCCGTCGAGGAGAAGGCCGTGTCGGCCCGGATGGGCAGGGACAAGGTCCTGCGCCACATCGCTACGGGCGCCGAATATGTCACCGGTCCGGATTCCGCCTGCCTGATGCACCTCTCCGGAGTGGCGAAGAAGCAGGGGCTCGAGATCGGATTCAAGCATGTCGTAGAAATCTTAGCCGCCGGATTATGAGTACTTTGCACAGTGAGAAAGCCAAGGCCTTCCTGCAGGACGAGGCCTATTCCCAGTGGCACGACAACACCTTCTGGTCGGTCCGGACCAAGCGCGACACCATGGCCCGCGGCCTTCCCGAATGGGAGCAGCTCCGGGAGAAGGCGTCGGCCATCAAGCGCCACACCGTCACCCACCTGGACGAATACCTGGACCAGTTCGCGACGAATGCCGAGAAGAACGGCGTCATCGTCCACTGGGCCGCCGACGCCGCCGAGTTCAACGAAACCGTGTACGGCATCCTCAAGGAGCACGGCGTCCGCAAGATGGTCAAGTCCAAGTCCATGCTCACGGAGGAATGCGAGATGAACCCGTACCTGGAGGCGCGCGGGATCGAGGTCGTGGAAACGGACCTCGGTGAGCGCATCATCCAGCTCAAGGGCCAGAAACCCAGCCACATCGTGATGCCGGCCATCCACCTGAACCACGACGACGTGGGCGAGCTCTTCGAAGAGAAGGGCATCTCCGACGAGAAGGGCAACCACGACCCGACCTACCTGACCTACCGCGCCCGCCTGAGCCTGCGGAACGAATTCCTGACGGCCGATGCGGGCATGACCGGCGCGAACTTCGGCATCGCCGCGACGGGCGACATCGTCGTGTGCACCAACGAGGGCAATGCCGACATGTCCACTTCCTGTCCCAAGCTGCACATCGCCGCCATCGGCCTGGAGAAGGTCATCCCGGACTATGAGTGTCTGGCCGTCTTCCAGCGGATGCTGTGCCGTGCGGGAACGGGCCAGCCGACGACCACCTATACCAGCCATTTCCGCAAGGCCCGCGCAAAGGATGCGGAGATGCACATCATCCTCGTGGACAACGGCCGGAGCGACTGGGTGGGCAATCCCGACCATTGGGAAGTGCTCAAGTGCATCCGCTGCGGTTCCTGCATGAACACCTGCCCGGTGTACCGCCGCAGCGGCGGGTATTCCTACAGCTATTTCATTCCCGGTCCCGTGGGCATCAACCTGGGCATGCTCCGCAATCCCAGGGAGCATTCCGGCAACGTGTCGGCCTGCACCCTGTGCCTGAGCTGCCAGAGCGTATGTCCCGTGAAGATCGACCTGGGCGACCAGGTGTACAAGTGGCGGCAGGAACTCCGCGCCCTGGGCGCCGCCAACAAGGGGAAGAAAGCCCTGTGCGATGCGATGAGCCTGATGTTCGGCAGTTCCGGCCTGTACAGGACCGCCACCGCCGTCTCCCCGCTCCTGAACATCCTCCCGCACGGGCTGGTGCATTCGGGCGTCAATCCGTGGGCGGAAGGACACGAGATGATGGAATTCCCCAAGAAGCCCTTCCACAGCATTTTCAAGGACCTGGAAAAAGAATAAGCCATGAGCAAGAAGGAAGACATCCTGGCCCGGTACAGGGCCCATGTGCGGGAACGGTTCGACCGGCCCGTCCTGGACGACATCCAGGCCATCACCTACCCCGATCCTCTCGCCCAGTTCGTCCGGATGAGCCAGACGGTGGGCGGCCGGGTGGTAGAAGCCGAAGGAAACATCAACGACTTGATACGCAAGCTGTTCCCAGAGGCGAAGGAGATTGCCTCGAACCTTCCGGAGATCACCATTGCCACCCGCAATCCGGACACCGTGGAAAGCGCCCGGGCGCTGAACGGGACCGACGTAGGGGTCATCCGCGGCTGCTTCGGCGTGGCGGAGAACGGCTGCATCTGGATTCCGCAGACGATGAAGGAGAAGGCCGTGTGCTTCATCTCCGAGAACCTCGTGATCCTCCTTCCGAAGGACCGCATCGTGAACAACATGCACGAAGCCTACCGGCAGGTGGAATTCCACGACTATGGTTACGGCACTTTCATCAGCGGTCCCTCCAAGACCGCCGACATCGCCCAGGTCCTCGTGATGGGTGCCCAGGCGGCCCGCAGCGTAACCGTGGTGCTGGTGTAGCCACCGTTCCAGCGTGTCCCGGACCATCTTCCATATCGACGTGAACTCCGCCTTCCTGTCCTGGTCGGCGGTGAAGATGGTGATGGAGGGAAAGCCGGACATTCGGCTCGTCCCCTCCGTGGTTTCGGGAGACCCGAACGACCGGCGGAGCATCATCACCGCCGCGTCCATCCCGGCCAAGAAACTGGGCGTCAAGATCGCACAGCCCGTGTCGATGGCTCTCCGCACCTGTCCCGACCTGGTCATCGTCCGGGGCGACTGGGAGTGGTACCGGCAGTGCTCGCACGGGTTCATCGACATTTGCCGGAGCTATTCCCCCGTCCTGCAGCAGTTCAGTATCGACGAATGCTTCATCGACATGACCGGACGCTGCGACGGGGAGGATCCGGTTACGGTGGCGACGCGGCTGAAGGACGAAATCAAGGGGAGGCTGGGCTTCACCGTAAACGTGGGCATCGGCTCCAACAAGCTGCTCGCCAAGATGGCGTCCGACTTCGAGAAGCCGGACAAGGTCCATACCCTCTGGTCCGGGGAAGTTCCCGAAAAGATGTGGCCGCTGGAGGTCCGCGACCTTCTGTGGGTGGGCAAAAAGACGGCCGAGCGGCTCACCGCCTACGGCATCCATACCATCGGCGACCTCGCCGCCATGCCTCCGGGACGGTTGGTCCGCCTTGTGGGGCCGAAATTCGCGGCCCAGCTCCACGAGAATGCCAACGGGCGGGATGACTCCCCCGTCGAGACGGAGATCCCCGAGGCTAAAAGCTGCAGCGCCGAACGCACTTTCTCCGAGGACCTGACGGACCCGAAAGACATCGACCGGGCCCTGTTCAACGTGGCCTGCATCGTGGCCCATCGCATCCGGCGGGACCGGTTCCGCGCCTCCACCGTGTCCATGTTCATCAAGTACAATGATTTCTCCGTGGCGCAGAAGCAGTGCACCCTGGACCAGCCCACGGACGTCACCGCCATCATCCTCAACGAGGCGCGCCGGATGCTCGCCGAAGTCTGGGACGGCGCCTCTCCCCTCCGGCAGGTTGGCCTGGGCGTGAGCAAGCTCACCCACGACTTCTACGAGCAGATGTCCCTCTTCGAGGACCCCAGGATGGAGTATTACCGCGACTGGGACCGGAAATACGATGCGGAGCACGGCTCCGTCCGGTATTTCAGGGACTGATTATTCCTTCCGATACACCCGGAGCATGCGGACGTCCTCCAGGGGACGGTCGTACGGATCCGTCGCCACTTTCTGGATCTTTTCCAGAACATCCATTCCCGAAACCACTTCGCCGAAAACCGTGTACTGGCCGTCCAGATGCGGGCTGCCGCCCACTTCCTTGTATGCCTGGCGCATCTCGGGGGTGAGTTTCACCTGTCCGCCGGTAGCAGCGTCCAGCCGCGCCTGGGCCCGGTCCAGCTGCTCGTCAGTCATGGGCTGGCCCATCATGAAGCAGAACTGGGAGGCGCAGGATTCCCGGTCGGGATTGGTGTCATCCCCTTCCCGGGCCGCATTGACCGTGCCTTTGCGATGGAAAATACCCTTTTCCAGGCGGAATTCCGCCGGCACCCGCCAGTCCGGTTCGCCGTCGCCGAGGAGTTCGCCGGGAGCGGCATGCCTGGAATTCGGGTCGCCGCCCTGGATGACGAAGTTGTCGATCACCCGGTGGAAGAGCAGGCTGTCGAAATAGTGTTCCTCCGCCAGGCGGATGAAATTGTCCCGGTGCAGCGGCGTTTCGTTGTACAGTTTGAATTCCACGGTTCCCATGGTCGTCTCCACGACCATCACGACCTCTTTTTCAGGCTTGGGGGCACAGGAGGCCACGGTCACGAGACCGGAGAGAAGGAGAAGGGCGAGTCGGTTCATTTTTGCAGTCGTTGATCGTTCTGCTGCAAAGATAACCTTTTTCGCTCATAATAGTCGTGGCGGGCCGGATTTTCCGGGAACCAACCGCGAAGGACCCGTTTTTCCTGGAGGAACATCTCATGGATACCCCAGAGGCAGGAGAAGGCGAATCCGCCGACGATGGTGGAGACGACCTGGTTCCGGATGAACAGGGAAGCCGCCAAGCAAGCCAGGCCCACCACGAGCCAGACCCACCAGCTTTGCTTTCCCCACCGGTATTCCATTTTGATGACGGCCGGATGGCAGATCCCGATGCTCAGGAAAACGGCCGCCCCTACGATGATTCCGCTGAAATTCATATCATTCAATATAATGGAGCGACAAAGGTAGGGATTTCCCCAATACCATCATAGGAGAATCCGTTCCCGAAGCAGGATTATTCGCACATCGGTTTCGGCAGAACGACCGGCTGGGGAGCCTTGAGAACGGTCCGCATCTTACTTCAGGTTCTCCTTGAAGAAGGACTCCAGCTTGTCGTAGGGAATTACATCGGCGACATCGTCATAGAGGTCCACATGGGAGGCTCCGGGGATGACCAGCAGTTCCTTGTTGCCTTCCTTTGCACTCTCTCCCACGATGTGACGGCCGGTCATGCGTTCAAAGGCATATTCGCTGAAATAGCGGCTGTGGGCCTTTTCCCCGTGAATCAGGAGCACCGGAGCCTCGATTTCGCCCGCCCAGGCCAGCAGGGGCTGGTTCAGGAAGCTCTGACAGCCGATGACGTTCCAGCCGTCGGTGGAGTTTCCGCTGCGGGGATGATAGCCGCGGGGGCACTTGTAATAGGCGTGATAATCCTTGACGAACCAGGGCGCATCGTCCGGAAGCGGATCGATGACCCCGCCGGCGCGGACATGGCTGCCGCTCCGGTAATCGGCCGTGCGCTGGGCCGCCAGGGCCCTGCGCTTCTCCATCCGCTGGGCCGGCGTATCCTCGCTGGCGAAATAGCCTTCGACATTGACCTTGCTCATGTCGTACATGGTCGATGCCACCGTCGCCTTGATGCGGGGATCCAACGCCGCCGCGTTGACGGCCATGCCCCCGAAACCGCAGATGCCGATGATGCCGATGCGCTCCGGATCCACCAGGTCGCAGGTGGAAAGGAAATCGACGGCGGCCAGGAAGTCCTCCGTATTGATGTCCGGAGACGCCATCCGGCGGGGCTCTCCACCGGATTCACCGGTGAAGGAAGGGTCGAAAGCGACGGTCACGAAGCCGCGCTCGGCCATATGCTGGGCATAGAGGCCGCTGGACTGCTCCTTTACGGCGCCGAACGGGCCGCTGACCGCAATGGCCGGCAGCTTGTCATCCTGGGTGCCGGCAAAAGAACCGGGCACGTACATATCGGCCGCCAGCTCTATGCCGTAGCGGTTATGGAACGTGACCTTGCAGTGTTTGACCAGTTCGGATTTCGGGAACGTCTTGTCCCATTCTTGGGTAAGGGTTAATGTGCTCATATCGTCAGTGTTTGTTTTACAGCCAAGCAGCATCAGGGATGCCAGGGCGGCGGGGATGACATGTCTCATGCTTGTTTTTTTGCAAAGGTACGCATCCATTTTTCATCGGAACAACCTATTTGCGCTTAGTATTAACCAATATCGCAGGATTTTGGTATATTTGAGCGATTTATAGCCGATATTACTGCCATGAAGAACATCCTGCAGCTATCCGACCCCAATGTCTATGCATCCTTCGTGCATGCACCGGTTCTCCATCCGCTGGTGAGCATCGTCCATTATGACGAGGTCTCCCCCATCCACACCAGCCTCAACAACTATGGCGTTTACGCGCTATTCATCCAGCCCGAGTTTCCCAGGCATCTCACCTACGGAATGAAAATGTTCGATGTTTCCGACGGCTCCATCCTGGCGCTTGCGCCCGGACAGGTCGGTGGGAAGGAAGACAGCGGAGAACGGGTTCCGGTGAAGGGATGGGCGCTGCTATGGTCTCCCGAACTGTTCCAAGGGGCAGACTGGGGAGAGCGGATCCACCAATACCGGTTCTTCTCCTATTTCTACATGGATTCGCTCCGGATGACATCGGCGGAATGGGGACGGATCACGCAACTGCTAGTCCAGCTGCGCCACGAACTCCAGGAGAGTGATGACACGCCGGCGCTGCGAGCCCTGATCCGCGGTTATATCCAACTCCTTCTCGAATACTGTAACCGGATCTATCTGAGACAGATATCAATGGAGGAAAAGGACTCGCCGGATATTCTCAAGCGTTTCCACAGGCTGCTTATGGATTACTATGCCGATGGGAAGCAGCTGGAAATGGGTGTTCCCACCGTCGGATACTGCGCCTCCGAACTGGCCTATTCCCCCCGCTACCTCGGGGACATGGTCCACAGGGCGACGGGCGGGACGGCCATCGGCTACATCCATTCCTTCATCGTGGAGAAAGGGAAAAACCTGCTGATGCACGGACACAATGTGAACGAAACCGCCCGTCTGCTGGGTTTTGAATACGCCCATCACTTCGGCCGGATCTTCAAGAAAGCAACCCGGATCACGCCGAAGGAATTCCTGGGGAAATAACCGGCGCAACCGCTTCCGGAAGGAGTCTATCGCACCACCCGGGTGAACACCGGGGCCTCCCCTTCCATCGCCTTGACATAGACCCTCATCTCCGGCATGTCCGGCATCGGGATGTCTTCGCGGGGAATCGACAGGGCGGTGAACAGATACTCCGTCCCGCCGGGGATGGGCCTGGAAGCGACGGACTGCGCCCGGGCATGGATCATCGGATAGCCGTCCACGGCAGCGTCGAAGAGCGCCGATTCCTCCTCGCTGACGGCATGGGCCTCGGAGAAGTCTTCCAAAGCGAGGACCTCGCCCTCGATGTATCCGCCGGCCTTCAGGAAGCCATCCACTTCATCCGGCATGGCCTCCATCCGGGCGGCACGGACACCGTAGCCCGGCAGGACTTCGGCTTCCGGGAACCGCGCCTGCAAGTCTTTCGCGCTGGCCTCCAGTCCGCCGCTGCCGAAAGAGCAGAAAGGCACCACCTTCTTCCCGTTCAGGTCCATCTGTTCCAACGCCGAGGCAAAAGGCAAGGCATAGGTGCCGAACCAGACCGGATAGCCCAGGAAAACGAGATCGTAGGAGGCGATGTCGGCCTGGACGGGTGCGACGGCCGGAAGGATCTCCTGTTCCCGCTCCCGGCGGCTGCGGTCGACGACGTCCTGATAGGTGCCCCCGTAGGGCTCCACCGGGACGATCTCCTCGATATCGGCCCCGAGACGGGAGGCGATTTCCGCGGCGACCGCCTTGGTATTGGCCGACTGGGAATAATACAGCACCAACACTTTCCGGACTTCTTTCTTCGGCCCGCAGGAAACTGCGACAAGCAGGCACACCGCCGCCGCGACAATCCATTTCAATGCTTTCATGGTCTTTCCTTTTAACTGTTTATGTCCATGCGAAAATACGAAATAAACACCGGACTGCCAAATGGGTTGTCCTGTAAACAGATATCCCGGACTTCAAAAGACGGATTGATGACTTTTACAAGGAATACGGGGAAGAATAAGTGCCTGGACGAGCAGGTTCCAAACCCAACCGATCGGCCAAAGCCAGGCACCGAAGCCTGGCTTTCCGTGTACCCCCGAGTGACCTACCTATTTTCAACATCTTACGGAACAGTCGTCCCTCATTCTATCGGGATGCCCCCTCAGTAAGACTAGCTGGTTTCGGTCTGTTAGGCGTGCTGGTCTCAACCGAGAAGCCGGGCCAGAAAAAAGGAGGACCGAAGTCCTCCCATAAGCCGCAGGGACGGAAGAAGACTACCCCTACTGGGTACTAATCCGGACAGTGACTACTTCAGCTTCCCAAGCGCGTCTGTAGTATGACCGGACTTTCACTGGCTTGCCGTTTTGAATCCCCAGATACGAACTCACACGTACAAGACCGGGCACTCTCACTTCAACCTGAAGTTTCGTGCCAGCGGAATAAATGCCGTTTCTTTTCATTTGGATTGTTTCTTGAGAGTGTGAAACGCATTTCGGCGGGTCGCAAACTACACCCTTGGCTCTTTGTCTATGAGGGAAAAAACAAGGCATCTCACTTGGGATAAGATGCCTAATAGTTTCTCAAGAAACGTCATTATCCAATGACAAAGCAAAGATACGAAGATTATTGATATCAGCAAATCTTCGTAACTACTCAGGTACCCTAGCCATAGGCTGTAGGCCCTGACCACCTGTCAATGATGATTCAAACAATGATACTATGCTTGGGCAAGGGTCGTAATGACCCGAAGGACCTCGAAGGGGTTCTGCCCGTTCTTGACCGC
>JAFUDV010000080.1 GCA_017464245.1 Bacteroidales bacterium
CAAGCTGGGTCACATGGTGGACGACAAGATGCACGCCCGTTCCATCGGCCCGTACTCGCTCATCACCCAGCAGCCGCTCGGCGGTAAAGCCCAGTTCGGCGGCCAGCGTTTCGGTGAAATGGAAGTCTGGGCCCTCGAGGCCTACGGCGCAGCCAATGCACTCCAGGAAATCCTTACCGTGAAGTCCGACGATGTCAACGGACGGTCCAAGACCTACGAGGCCATCGTCAAGGGAGATCCGATGCCTACACCGGGCATCCCCGAGTCCCTGAACGTGCTCCTGCACGAGCTCCGCGGCCTCGGACTCAAGGTCACCCTGGACTAATCATGGACAATTAGAAAGAAAAGACTATGCCTGCTTTTAACAATAAGGAAAACAAGGTAAAGAGCAATTTCTCCCGCATTTCCATTTCGCTCGCTTCTCCGGAAGACATCACCGAGCGTTCCTGCGGCGAGGTCCTGAAGCCGGAAACGGTGAACTACAGGACCTACAAACCGGAGCGTGAAGGCCTGTTCTGCGAGAAGATCTTCGGTCCTACCAAGGACTACGAGTGCTACTGCGGCAAGTACAAGAGAATCCGCTACCGCGGAATCGTGTGCGACCGCTGCGGCGTGGAAGTGACCGAGAAGAAGGTCCGCCGCGAGCGCATGGGTCACATCACCCTTACCGTTCCGGTGGCTCATATCTGGTATTTCAAGAGCGCTCCGAACAAGATCAGCGCCCTGCTGGGCATCCCTTCCAAGAAGCTGGAGTCGGTCATTTACTACGAGAAGTACATCGTGGTGAACCCGGGTCTGCTGGAGAGTGAAGATGTGCCGGAAGAAATGCGCCTGCACAAGATGGACCTTCTCTCCGAGGACGAATACTTCACCGCTTCCGAGCGGATGTACGAACTCCGCAGCAAGAAAGTCGAGGACGGAACCTGGGAAGACAGCATGAACTTCGTGGCCAAGATGGGCGCCGAGGGTATCTACGACCTCCTGAAGGAAATCGACGTGGATGTCCTGGGCCGTGAACTGCGTCACGCCATGCGCAACGAAGGTTCCCAGCAGCGCAAAACCGAGCTCCTGAAGCGCCTTTCCGTCGTGAAGTGGTTCCAGGAGTCCAAGGACGTGAACCGTCCCGAATGGATGATCATGAAGGTGATTCCGGTCACCCCTCCGGACCTTCGTCCGCTGGTTCCGCTGGATGGCGGCCGTTTCGCCACCTCGGACCTCAACGACCTGTACCGCAGGGTGATCATCCGCAACAACCGCCTCAAGAAACTCATCGAGATCCAGGCTCCGGAAGTGATTCTCCGCAACGAGAAGCGCATGCTCCAGGAAGCTGTGGACTCCCTGTTCGACAATTCCAAGAAGTCTTCCGCAGTCAAGAGCGAATCCAACCGGGCCCTCAAGTCCCTGTCCGATTCCCTCAAAGGCAAGCAGGGCCGCTTCCGCCAGAACCTCCTCGGTAAGCGTGTCGACTATTCCGCCCGTTCGGTTATCGTCGTGGGTCCGGAACTCAACATGCACGAATGCGGTCTGCCCAAGTTCATGGCGGCCGA
This sequence comes from Bacteroidales bacterium, assembly GCA_017464245.1. Classification (GTDB taxonomy): domain Bacteria; phylum Bacteroidota; class Bacteroidia; order Bacteroidales; family UBA932; genus Cryptobacteroides. The sequence goes on from JAFUDV010000080.1 coordinate 1,548, forward strand.
GCTCTACAAGCCGTTCGTGATCCGCAAGCTCATCGAGCGCGGCATCGTGAAGACGGTCAAGAGTGCCAAGAAGATCGTGGACCGCAAGGACCCGGTCATCTGGGACATCCTCGAAAACGTGATGAAGGGCCATCCGGTGCTCCTGAACCGTGCCCCGACCCTGCACCGCCTCGGTATCCAGGCCTTCCAGCCCCGGATGATCGAGGGCAAGGCCATCCAGCTGCATCCGCTCGCCTGTACGGCGTTCAACGCCGACTTCGACGGTGACCAGATGGCTGTCCACCTGCCGCTGGGCAACGCCGCCATCATGGAGGCCCACCTCCTGATGCTCGGCTCCCACAACATCCTGAACCCGGCCAACGGCTCTCCGATCACGGTTCCGTCCCAGGACATGGTCCTCGGTCTGTACTACATCACCAAGGAGCGTCCGGGCGCCAAGGGCTCCGGCCTGAAGTTCTACGGCCCGGAAGAGGTGATCATCGCCTATGACGGCAAGGTCATCGACATGCACGCTCCGATCGAGGTCCGCCTCCCGAAGGACAAGCAGGACGCTTCCAAGGGCTACCAGATGGTGAAGACCACCGCCGGCCGCATCATCGTGAACCAGTATGTCCCGGACGAGGTCCCGTACGTGAACGAGCTCCTGGGCAAGAAGGCCCTGCGCAGCGTCATCACGACGGTCATCAAGTCCACCGGCGTCACGCGTACCGCCCAGTTCCTGGACGACATCAAGAACCTCGGTTACTACCAGGCTTTCCGTGCGGGCATCTCCTTCAACCTCGGCGACGTCCTCGTTCCGGGCGAGAAGTACGACCTCATCGAGAAGGGCTACAAGGATGTCGAGGGCATCAAGATGAACTACGCGATGGGCTTCATTACGAACAACGAGCGCTACAACAAGGTGATCGACCTGTGGACGGCCATCGACAACAAGCTCACCGCCATCGTGCGCGAGCAGATCTCCGCCGACCAGCAGGGCTTCAACCCGGTGTACATGATGCTGGATTCCGGTGCCCGTGGTTCCGTGCAGCAAATCAAGCAGCTGTGCGGCATGCGCGGCCTGATGGCGAAGCCGCAGAAGAGCGGCGCCGCCGGTGCGGAGATCATCGAGAACCCGATCGTGTCCAACCTGAAGGAAGGAATGACGGTGCTCGAATACTTCATCTCCACGCACGGTGCCCGTAAGGGTCTGGCCGATACCGCCCTGAAGACGGCGGATGCCGGTTACCTGACGCGCCGTCTGGTCGATGTGTCCCACGACGTGATCATCACCGAGGAGGACTGCGGCACGCTCCGCGGCCTGATCGCCACGGCCATCAAGAACAAGGACGAAGTCGTCGAGTCCCTCGGCGAGCGTATCCTCGGCCGCACTTCGGTCCATGACATCATCAACCCGCTCACCGGCGAACTCATCATCGCCGCCGGAGAGGAGATCCGCGAGGACGTCGCCGCCCTCATCGACACCCTCCCCATCGAGCAGGTCGAAATCCGTTCGGTCCTCACCTGCGAGTCCCGCAAGGGTGTCTGCGCCAAGTGCTACGGCCGCAACCTGGCCACCTCCCGCATGGTCGAGAAGGGCGAGGTCGTGGGTGTCATCGCCGCGCAGTCCATCGGTGAGCCGGGTACCCAGCTGACCCTCCGTACCTTCCACGTCGGTGGTACCGCTTCCGGCTCCGTGGCCGACAACACCATCGAGTCCAAGTACGAGGGCAAGCTCTCCTTCGAGGAACTCCGCACCATCGAGCGCGTCAACGACGACGGCACGGTGAACGACATCGTCGTGAGCCGCATGACCGAGCTCCGCATCGTGGACGAGCGCACCGGCATGACCTATTCCCAGTACGATGTGCCCTACGGCTCCATCCTGTACTTCAAGGACGGGGATACGGTGCACAAGGGCGACCTCATCTGCGAGTGGGATGCCTACAACGCCACGACCATCGTCGAGAGCGCCGGTACCCTCCGCTTCGAGAACATGGCTGAGGGCGTGACCTACCGTGAGGAGAGTGCCGACGAGTACTCCAACAACACGGACAAGGTCATCATCGAAAGCCGTGACAAGACCAAGAGCCCGGCCATCCACATCGTGGACGCCGAAGGCCACTCCCTCCGCCAGTACAACCTGCCGGTGGGTGCCCATATCATGAACAACGACGGCGACGCCGTGAAGGTGGGTGACGCGATCATCAAGATCCCGCGTGCCATCGGCAAGGCGAGCGACATCACGGGCGGTCTGCCGCGCGTGACCGAGCTCTTCGAGGCCCGCAGCCCTTCCAGCCCCGCCATCATCTCCGAGATCAACGGTGAAATCGTGATGGGCAAGGTCAAGCGGGGCAAGCGCGACATCATCGTGAAGAACCGCTCCGGTGTCGAGAAGCACTACGAGGTCCCGATGACCAAGCAGATCCTGGTCCAGGAGAACGACTATGTCAAGGCCGGCACCCGCCTCTCCGACGGCGGCATCGCCCCGACCGACATCCTCAATGTCCTCGGCCCGGTGAAGGCCCAGGAGTACATCGTCAACGAGATCCAGGCCGTGTACCGTCTGCAGGGCGTGAAGATCAACGACAAGCACTTCGAGATCATTGTCCGTCAGATGATGCGCAAGGTCCAGATCGGCGACCCGGGCGACACCGAGTACCTCCCGGAGGAGCTCGTGGACAAGTGGGAGTTCATGGACGCCAACGACGCCATCTTCGGCAAGGAGTACGTGCTGGATCCGGGCGACAGCGTCCGCTTCGAGGAAGGGGACATCATCAGCGCCCGCGACCTGCGCAGCGAGAACGCCTCGCTCGAGCGCCAGGGCATGAAGATGATGGTTACCCGCGAGGCGAAGCCCGCCACGGCTTCCCAGATCCTCCAGGGTATCACCCGCGCGGCCCTCAAGACCGGCAGCTTCATCTCCGCCGCCTCCTTCCAAGAGACCACGAAGGTGCTCAGCGAAGCCGCCATCCGCGCCCGTGTGGACCACCTCGAGGGCCTGAAGGAGAACGTTATCTGCGGTCACCTCATCCCGGCCGGAACCGGTCTCCAGGACTACCAGGACATCGTCGTGGGCTCCAAGACCGAGTACGCCGCTGCGATGAACGAACTTTGAGGGAGCTCTGCCCCCTGATACCCCCGCGGCTCCCGGCCTATATCAAAAATGCCCGGCCATTGCGAAATGGCCGGCTTTTTGTATATCTTTGTGGAAAATTCCAGAAATGATGAAAAGGATACTCAGCATGATCGCCACGGTGGCGACAGCAGCCCTGGCCCTGACCGGATGCTACAAGTCGGATCCGGTGAACCGTCACGACGGCCGCGAACCCGGCGGCAACGGCGGGGGAGGACGGCAGGAAACCGAAAAGCTGGTCGTGACCGAACGGTCCGACTGGTCCATCCGCTATGTCGCCCGCGAGGACTGGGTGAACGACGACGGCAGCGTGGACAAGGTGGAGCACTTCAACCTGAACTACAATGGAAGCGGATACTATATCATCCGCCTGGTCCGTCCGGACGATTTCCGGGACGCCTACAAGAACGACGCTGCGGGCTTTTTCTCCTATGAGTCCGAAACGCTTTTGGCCGATGCCGAGGCGGACGGGGTGAATTTCTGGTCCTACACGGACGAGGTGTTTACCAATAAGATCAAGGACGTGTATTTCAACCGCCTGCGCAGCGGCACCTGGATGGCCTTCCTCATCGAACTGGACAGTGCGGGAAAGGCGACCGGCAACTATGCCGAGGCCGATTTCTCCATCCAGGAGGAGGTCGCAACCGATGCCTTCAGCCGCTGGCTGGGCGATTGGCGGGTCTCCAACGGCCTGGTGGGCTACGACCTGTCCATCTCCAGCATCGACAACAACTTCCTGTACCGGATCGACGGCTGGGAGCAGGGACCGGCGGTTTCCTTCCAGATGAACCAGGAGTACCTGGAGGGCGAGTTCTGGGCGGAGAACGGCTTCCTGTACATCGTCTCCCAGTACCTCGGAACCTATGACGATACGGACTTCGGCTACGGGACCGTGGACGAGCTGTTCATGGGCAACATCTTCGATTCCAACGGTATCACCCTGATTACGGACGAGGGCATCGACATCGCCGTCATGGTACCGAAAGGTGACGGGGCCGAACTCCAGCCGATGGAACTCACCCTCCAGACCGACAGCGGCGACTACAGGACGAAGTTCCATTCGATGCAGTATTACATGTGGGCCCACAGTACCCAGGAGTGGCATCCGTACAATTCCAATGTGGCCGAGCTGCCGCTCGCGATGACCTATCTGGGGACCACCCGTTCCGCCGCCGTGACACCGGCGAAAGCGAGGACGGCGACCAAGGCCTCCATCCACCACGGCCAGCCGAAGGCCGGCGGTACCGCCCGCAAGAGCGTCGCGAAAAAGGCCGTGAGGATGAAATAAAATTCGTATATTCGCAGTCTGAACAAGACTGCGATTTTTTATGCGTAACCTCTATCTCACCAATACCCTGACGCGCCGGAAGGAACTGTTCGTCCCCATCCATCCAGGCCATGTGGGTATGTATGTGTGCGGCCCTACCGTCTATGGCGACGCCCATCTGGGCCATGCCCGCCCGGGCGTGACGTACGACGTCCTTTTCCGGCTCCTGAAGCATCTGGGCTACAAGGTCCGTTATGTGCGGAACATCACCGACGTGGGTCATCTCGAGCACGATGCCGACGAAGGGGAGGACAAGATCGCGAAGAAGGCCCGCGTGGAGGAACTGGAGCCCATGGAGGTGGTCCAGACCTATACCGAGCGCTATCACGAGGCCATGCGCCTGCTGAACGTGCAGTCCCCGTCCATCGAGCCGCGTGCCTCCGGCCACATCATCGAGCAGATCGAGACCGTGAAGAAGATCCTCGAGGCGGGGTATGCCTACGAGTCCAACGGCTCCGTCTATTTCGACGTGGAGAAGTACAACCGCGACTTCGGATACGGTGTCCTGTCGGGCCGTACGCTGGAAGCCACGCTGGAAGGCACCCGCACCCTGGACGGACAGTCCGACAAGAAAGCCCCCTACGACTTCGCCATCTGGAAGAAGGCCGAGCCCGAGCACATCATGCGCTGGCCTTCCCCCTGGGGGACGGCTTCCCCGGCTGGCACCTGGAGTGCTCCGTGATGGGGGAGAAGTACCTGGGAGAGGAGTTTGACATCCACGGTGGCGGCATGGAC
>JAFUDV010000081.1 GCA_017464245.1 Bacteroidales bacterium
ACTCGAGGGCCACCTTCTTGTTGATGGACATGAGGGAGTCCACCACCTGGCGGCGGATCTCCTGGCTGGACATTTTGTCGTAGATGAACAGGTTGTCCACCACCGAAACCACCACGTCCTCGGGGACGGGCTGGCCGGTGTGCACATAGGCCAGGCGGATGCCGTTCATGAGCTTCTCTCTGTCGAATTCCTCGTAGGATCCGTTGGTTTTACGAACTTCCATAGTATTGATTTTTAATTATTTACAAATTATACGATTCCATCAGGGGCTAATAATCGCGGACAGCCGGAGGGCTACCCGCACAATGTAGATACAAAGATAGAGGGTTCCCGGCGGATTCACACCTCCTCCCCGCGAAAGTTATCCACAAGGTTTTTAACACAACGGATACGGGAATTTTTTGTATCTTTGCAAATTATGTCAGAGAATAAAGAAAAAGACACGATACCGATGAAAAATTTTGTTGAAGAGCTCAAATGGAGAGGCATGATCCAGGACATCATGCCCGGGACGGAAGAGAAACTGATGGAAGGCCCGCAGGCCGCCTACGTAGGAATCGACCCCACGGCCGATTCGCTGCATATCGGGCACCTGGTGAGCGTGATGATCCTCAAGCATTTCCAGCGCTGCGGCCACAAGCCCTTCGCCCTGGTGGGCGGCGCCACCGGCATGATCGGGGACCCGTCCATGAAAAGTGCGGAACGGAACCTGCTGGACGAGGAAACTCTCAACCACAACGTGGCCTGCATCAAGGCCCAGCTGAGCCGTTTCCTGGATTTCGAATCCGACGCCCCCAACAAGGCGGAACTGGTGAACAACTACGACTGGATGAAGGACTACAGCTTCATCAACTTCATCCGCGATATCGGCAAGCATATCACCGTGAACTACATGATGGCGAAGGATTCCGTGAAGAAACGCCTCTCCCGCGACTCCTCCGAGGGCATGTCCTTCACCGAGTTCAGCTACCAGCTCATGCAGGGCTACGACTTCTACTGGCTGTGGAAGAACAAGGGCTGCATCCTCCAGCTGGGCGGCTCCGACCAGTGGGGAAACATCACCACCGGCACCGAGCTCATCCGCCGCATCGACGGCGGCGAGGCCTTCGCCCTCACCTGCCCCCTCATCCGCAAGGCCGACGGTACCAAGTTCGGCAAGACCGAGAAGGGCAACATCTGGCTGGATGCGGAGCGCACCTCCCCCTACGAGTTCTACCAGTTCTGGCTGAACGTGGCCGACGACGACGCCGAGCGCTACATCAAGATCTTCACGATGCTCGACCGCGAGACCATCGAAGGCCTCATCGCCGAGCACCGGGAGGACCCGGGCCAGCGCAAGCTGCAGAAGGTCCTCGCCCGCGAGATCACCATCATGGTCCACGGCCAGGAAGCCTACGACAACGCCATCGCCGCCAGCCAGCTCCTGTTCGGCAACGTCTCCGCCGAGGTGTTCCGGTCCATGGACGAGCGCACCGTCCGCGAAGTCTTCGCCAACGTCCCCTCCTTCGAGGTGAAGGCCGATGAACTCCCCTGCAACATCCTCGACTTCCTCGCCGTGAAGACCGCCGTGTTCCCGTCCAAGGGCGAAGCCCGCAAGATGGTCCAGGGCGGCGGCGTCTCCCTGAACAAGGGCAAGGTGGGTGACATCAACTATGAAGTGACCGCTGCCGATGTCATCAACGGGCACTACATCCTGGCCCAGAAGGGAAAGAAGAACTACTTCATCGTCAACGTGATCTAATGGAAAAACCGGAAAGTACCAGACAGTTGAAGGTGGCGCGCGAGATCCAGAAGGACCTCGCAGAGATTATCCGCGCCAAGGGGATGGCCTTCTTCGGCGGGGCCATGGTCACGGTGAGCGAGGTCCGCGTGAGCCCGGACCTGTCCGTGGCGAAGGTGTATGCGAGCATCTTCCCGTCCGAGAAGCAGGAGGCCGTCATGAACCTCCTGAACGAGAACAACAAGGCCCTCCGCGGCGAGCTCGGCCGCGTGGTGGGCAAACAGCTCCGCATCGTCCCGGAACTCGTGTTCTACCTGGACACGAGCCTGGACTATGCGGCGCATATCGAGGAACTGCTGAAGAAATAGATTCCTTCACTACGTTCGGAATGACAATGGAATGAGTAACCTGCCGCTCAGATTCGCCCTACGTTACCTGTTCGCCCGGAAGTCACACAACGTGATCAACATCATTTCGGGGATCAGCGTGGCCGGCATGGCCATCGGGACGGCAGCGCTCCTTATCATCCTGTCCGTCTTCAACGGATTCAACCAGCTCATTTCCAATTCCCTGGACGACGCCCAGCCGGACCTTTTGGTGAAACCGGCCGCCGGCAAGGCGTTCGTGCCCGACAGTCCGGCCTTCGACTGGCTGTACGGGCAGGATGCGGTGTACAACATGTCCAGCGTCATCGAGGAGCAGGCCTTCATCGCCTTCGACGGAAAGCAGAGCCTCGCCCGCGTCAAGGGCGTGGACAGCGTCTATGAGGAGGAAACGCCCATCCGCGACCACATCACCGACGGCGTGTTCTCCCTGCACCGCGGCACCCTTCCCCGGGCGGTCGTGGGCAGTGCGCTGGCCTGGTCCATGGACATCAATCCCCGTTTCGTCGCCCCGCTGGAAATCTATTATCCCGACCGCGAAGGGAACGTGTCCCTGTCCAATCCGGCCGCTTCGCTGCGCAGCACGAAAGCGACCGTGGCGGGCCTGTTCGCCCTGAACGCGGAACTGGACGCCGAACTGGTCCTCGTCCCCATCGAGACGATGCGGGAGCTGATGGACTACGACGACGAGGTCTCCGCCGTGGAGATCCGCCTGGCCAAGGGAACCTCCGACAAAGCCCTCAAGGGCATGGTCCGCGAACTGGAGCAGCGGCTGGGTCCCGGCTACCTGGTCCAGGACCGCTACCGCCAGAACGAAGCCCTGTACAAGATGATGCGCTACGAGAAGCTGGCCATCTACATGATCCTCCTGTTCATCGTCATCATCATCGCCCTGAACATCTACAGTTCCCTGACGATGCTCATCATCGAGAAACGGGACGACATCGGCACGCTCCGCAGCCTGGGGGCGCCGGAATCCATGACACGCCGCATCTTCCTCCTGGAAGGCTGGCTCATCTCCCTGCTGGGCCTTGCGATCGGCCTCGGCATCGGGGTGGGCTGCGTCCTCCTCCAGCAGAAGTTCGGCTTCATCCGGATGCCGGGAAACTACATCATCAACGCCTACCCGGTCATCCTCAAGGCCACCGACATCCTGTGGACGGCCGCGGGCGTCGCCGGGGTGGGCTATCTCATCGCCCTCCTCCCCTCCCTCAAGAAAACGACTGATAACCCATAATCGCTTATGAAAAAGATCCTTACCCTCCTCGTCGCGCTTTCCGGCGCCCTGGCCTTGAATGCCCAGAACCCCGGCGGCATCTCCGCCGACCTCCTCGGTGAAATCGCCAAGGGCTACGAGGGGACGGCCGCCGACAAGGCCCTCCGCAACGCGCTGAACACCACGCCCATCAACACCCTCGCCCTGAACGCGGACAACATTCCGATGGACACGCGCTTCTCCGACATGGTGAAGACCAAGGGCCGCACGAACCAGCTCTCCTCCGGGCGCTGCTGGCTGTTCACCGGCCTCAACGTGCTCCGCGCCAAGATGATCGACAAGTTCGACATGGGCCCGGTGGTCCTGTCCCAGAACTATGTCTTCTTCTACGACCAGCTGGAGAAGGCCAACCTGTTCCTGCAGGGCATCATCGACACCAAGGACCTGGCCGACGACGACCGGAAGGTGGACTGGCTCTTCGCCCATCCCATCGGTGACGGCGGACAGTTCACGGGTGTCTCCAACCTGATCATGAAGTACGGCGTGGTTCCCTCCGAGGTGTTCCCGGAGAGCATGAACGCCAACAGCACGTCCCAGATGCGCGCACAGCTCACCCTCAAGCTCCGCGAGGACGGTCTCCGTCTCCGCCAGGCCGCGCAGGCCGCGAACCTCGGCAGCCTCAAGGGCAAGAAGCTCGAGAAGGCCAAGGCCGACCTGGACGCGAAGCTCCAGGCCATGAAAGTGGCCCAGCTCAAGGAAGTGTACCGCATCCTGGTGCTCTGCCTGGGAGAGCCGCCGAAGGAGTTCACCTGGACCCGGACCGACGCGAAGGGCAACGTGGTCTCCACGGAGAACTACACCCCGAAGTCCTTCTATGACAAGTACATCGGCACCGACCTCGAGCATAACTACATCATGGTCATGAACGATCCCTGCCGCGAGTACTACAAGGTCTATGAGATCGACTACGACCGCCATGTCTATGACGGCGAGAACTGGGTGTACCTGAACCTTCCGGTCGACGAAATCAAGCAGATGGCCATCGCCTCCATCAAGGACAACACCGCCCTCTACTTCTCCTGCGACGTGAACAAGTTCCTGCTCCGCAAGGAAGGCTTCGCGGACATGAACAACTTCGACTACGAGTCCCTGATGGGCGTCACCTTCGGGATGGACAAGAAGGAGCGCATCTACACCCATGCCAGCGGCTCCACGCACGCGATGACCCTCATCGCCGTGGACATCAGGGACGGCAAGCCGGTGAAGTGGATGGTGGAGAACAGCTGGGGCGCCACCTCCGGCTATCAGGGCAACATCATCATGACCGACGACTGGTTCAACGAGTACATGTTCCGTCTGGTCGTGGACAAGAAATACGTCCCGGCCTCCATTATGAAGTACTTCGACCAGAAGCCTACCCTCCTCCCGGCCTGGGACCCCATGTTCCTTCCGGAAGAATAGATTCTTCCGAATGCAAAGAGCCTTACCTGCCATCATACTGGTTTTCACCCTCGCCCTCGATCTGCTGGTCGGGGGCGGGGGTGTATCCGTGGCGACGGGAGCGGTGCTGTGGAAGCTGCGGGTACCGAGGGTGCTGACGGCGGTGATCGCCGGCGGGGCGCTGGCCGCGAGCGGTGCGCAGATGCAGGCGGTGTTCCGCAATCCCCTGGCCGACCCGCACATCATGGGCGTCAGCGGCGGAGCGGGTCTCGGCGCGGCCATTGCGACGATGGCGGTCGGGGTGAGCGCATCGGCCTTCACGGGGTTCACCGTGGCCGTGGCGGCGTTCATCGGTGCCATAGCGGCCGCATTCCTGGTGGTCCTCGTTTCGGCCCGGTTCCGGTCCTCGACGACGCTGCTGGTGTTCGGCGTGATGCTGGGATTCATCTTCAGCGCCCTGAGTTCGGTCCTGCAATATACGGCCGGTGAAGAGAGTTTGAAACTGTTCTACAGCTGGATGGCGGGCAGTTTCTCCGGCTGCCGCTATCTGGAAATCATCTTGATGGCTGCGGCGCTCGCAGCGGGCCTGGTCCTGGCGCTGGTCAACGGGAAAGGCCTGGACCTCATCCTGTTCGGGGACGAGTATGCGGCGCTTTCGGGCGCATCGACCCGGCGGATCCTGGTCCTGTCGATGCTGAGCTGCTGCCTGATGACGGGCACGGTGACGGCCTTCTGCGGACCGCTGGGATTCGTGGGCATCGTCGCCCCGCACATCGCCCGGCGCGTCACCGGTTCCTCCGCCCATCGGCAGGTCCTCCCCTGGTCCCTCCTGTGTGGCGCCCTCCTCGCCCTCGCCGCCGACATCCTCGCCAACCTCTGGCCCATCCCCCTCCCCGTGGGCTCCACCCTCGCCCTGATCGGCATCCCCCTTATCCTGGTCCTTCTGCTCCGTCAGCAACATGTTTAAGGTGAGTCACATATCCATCGGCCACGGCGACCGCATCCTGGCGCGGGACATCTCCTTCGAGATCGCCCCGGGGGAAGTCATCCTTCTCGCCGGCGCCAACGGCACCGGCAAGACGACGTTGCTGAAGGCTTTGGTTTCCGGGGGTATAGGCCCCCGAAACCTCCGGTCGCAAAGCGACCTCCGTCCCTCCCACGGCAAGCCGTGGGCCCCTCCCTCTAATGTGCCGAGGGTGGCACAGTTTCTGGGACCTATACCCCCGGAAACCAACGTTATCCTGATCCCGACGAACATTCCCAAGGTCAAGGGATTCACGGTGGAGGGATTCATCCGGACGGGGTGCTATGCGGAGAGCGACTGGCGGGGAAGGATCTCAAAGGAACTCGAAGGAAGGTTGGAGGGAGCCCTGAGAATGCTTGGGATTGAAGAACTTAAGGGACGGGACATATCGACCCTCAGCGACGGAGAGTTCCAGAAAGCGTGTCTGGCGGTCGGGCTGACGAGACAGGCGGAGGTGCTGCTGCTGGACGAGCCCACGGCGTTCCTGGACGTGGAAAACCGCATCGGGGTGCTGCAGGCGCTGCGGGACATCGCCCGCAAGACCGGAACGGCCGTCATCTTCTCCAGCCACGATATCCACGACGCCGTGCAGGTGGCCGACCGCGTCTTCGTCATCACCCGCGACGGCCGGTTCCTGGCCTCCGACACGAAGAACCGGCTGGACGTCCTGCAGGAAGCTTTCCCGATCCTGGAGGGAAAAGATTGTCATCCCGTACAAAAACAAACATCATGTTCATCGTCCTCCTGCTAGTCCTCCTCGGAAGCATCACCTATACCAGCTGGCGGTTCTGGCTCATCCTGCCGATGCCGCCAGTCTGGAAATCCATCCTCACGGGCCTGTACGTCCTGTGCTTCCTGACCGTATTCCTCCATTTCGCACGGGGCAACAAGATGCCCCTCTGGGTATCCACGGTCACGTACGAGATCGGGACCTCCTGGATGATCTTCTTCCTGTATGCCCTGCTCCTTTTCCTCGCGATGGACCTGGGCCGGATCCTCCACCTGATACCGGCCAGCTTCCTGAAAGACTCCGCCGCCGGCACCTTCACCGTCGCCGGCGTCATCGCGGCCCTTCTCGCCTACGGCTACTTCCACTACCACCACAAGTATCGGGAAGTCCTTGAAATCCACACGGAAAAGCCACTGGAGAAGCCCATGACCATCGTCCTGGCCAGCGACATCCATGCCGGTTACCACAACCGGAAAGCCGAGCTCGGCCGCTGGGTGGACCTCATCAATGCCGAACGGCCGGACCTTGTCCTTTTCGCCGGAGACCTGCTGGACGGGGCCATCCGCCCGGCGGAGGAATGGGACTATGCGTCCGTGTTCCGCCGCATCCAGGCACCGGTGTACGCCAGCCTGGGCAATCATGAATACATCACCGGCATCGACGCTTCCCTCGCCTTCTTCGCTGACGCCGGCATCCGGCTGCTGCGGGACGCCGCCGTCACGGAACAGGGTGTCCGGATCGTCGGCCGCGACGACCGGAGCAACCCGGAACGGAGACCCGTCGCCGAGCTGGCTCCCCCGGATTCCCTCTTCACCATCCTCCTGGACCACCAGCCCTATCACCTGGAAGAGGCCGAACAGGCCGGCATCGACTTCCAGTTCAGCGGGCATACGCACCACGGACAGGTCTGGCCCGGCAACTGGGTCACGGATGCCATGTATGAAAAAGCCTTCGGGCCCCATCAGCGGGGCAATACCCGCTATTATGTCAGTTCCGGACTGGGCATCTGGGGCGGAAAGTTCCGCATCGGCACCCGGTCCGAATATATCGTCCTGAAACTGCTATGAACACCATCTGGATCGTACTCCCCATCCTGACGCTGCTGATGTTCGACCTGGGACTCGTGCTCCGGGTCGAGGACTTCGGAAAGGTCTTCCGGAAGCCGCTGCCCATCGTCATCGCCCTTTTCGGCCAGCTCGTGCTGCTGCCGCTCATCGCCCTGGGCCTGGCCCGGCTGTTCCGGCTCCCGCCGGTCTTCTTCATCGGCCTGGTCCTCATCGCCTGCTGCCCGGGCGGGAGCTCGTCCAACGTGTTTTCCAAGCTGGCGGGCGGCGATGTCGCCCTGTCCGTCACCCTGACGGCGTTCAGCAGCGTCATCACCTTGTTCACCATCCCGCTCATCATGAGCTGGGCCACGGACCTGGTGGGCGAAAGCGTGGGCATCACCCTGCCCGTCGGGAATCTCATCAAGCAGAACCTCCTGCTGATGCTTCTGCCCGTCGCCCTGGGTATCGCCCTCCACTACCTGTGGCCGGCCGCCGCCGGAAAGACGGACCGGTTCCTGTCCAGACTGGCCTTCCCGCTCCTGCTCGTGCTCATCACGGTATTCTACATCCAGCACCACCGGACCATCCTGGAGAACATCGGCATCCTGGGCCTCTGCGTCACCGCCCTCATCCTCGTAGCCGTGGGCTGTTCCTCCCTCCTCTCCCGCCTGGTCCGCACGGACGCCGCCCAGCGCCGGACCGTCGTCATCGAGGTGGGCATGCAGAACGCCGCCCAGGCCATCGCGATCGCGTCCAGCCCGTTCATCTTCGCCAACGAGGAAATGGCCATTCCGGCGATCCTCTACTCCCTGATGATGAACGTCGTCCTGCTGACGTACGTCATCGTCATCCGGAGAAAGG
>JAFUDV010000082.1 GCA_017464245.1 Bacteroidales bacterium
ATCTCGATGCTCTGGCAGTTGGCGGCCCTGGTCTGGCGCTTGTCCTCGACCTTCACTCGGATCTGGTCGATGTCGAAGCGGATGTTCGTACGGTTCTGAACGCTGAAGTCGATGAAGAAGAATTCCCCGGCGCTGTAGATGTTGTTCAGCCGGATGTTCATGTGATGCTTCCTTGCACCGACGTTCCGGTACCTGGCTGGGGAGTCCCAAACCCTTCTGGCGAAGCGGGCCATCTCCTCCGTGGACATGGACACCGCCGGGTTGTTGTAAGGCAGGACCTCCGTCTGGAGGATGGTCTTCTCCGTCACGGCCTCGTTCATCCTGGTCGTGTAAATGAGACCGTACTGTACGCGGTAACGCTCGGTGATGACGGTGACGACGGCGAGGACGTCGCCGTCGGCATTGATGTCGGCACCCTCCTTGGGCTTGAGACGGAGCGTGTTCGAGAGGGGCTGGTCACCGGCCACCTTGCCCGTGGAGATGTCCACGAAACGGATGGGCTCCGTCGCCGTGATGACCGTCGTGACCTGGTCGTTGACGGTGAGCAGTTCAAGCCCGGAGGCCGTCTCCTGGGCACTGAGCAGGGAAGCCGAAGCGATGCATAAGAAGAATGCGATTAAAATCTTGATTTTCATTGTGATATTGTTTATTCGTTTCTTGTCTGATTACCGTTCACGAGGTACACGAACGTACCGTACTTGAGGTGTGCGGTGTTCTTCCGGATAACCTTGCCGACAGCGCTCGTAGTCCGCTGGTAGGCGTTCTGCACGGCTTGCATGCCCCACTGGGAGAGAGCGTTGGAGGAGCTGCCGTTATTGATGCTCATGGAGCTCCCGACCGCACCGCTGGCCACGTCACGGGCCGTCTCGCGGAACGAGCTCGAAGGGACGTAAAGCCCTTCCAGGCCGTCGGTGTCGTAGAGCGACAGGTTGACCTTGACGATCTCATCATAGAGGAGGATGCTCTTCACCGTACCCTTCACCCTTTGCGATGAGAAACCGCTCATGATGGCGTAGATGTAGCTGCCCTTGGGCATGAAGAGATTCCCGATCTGGACGTCATCCAGCAGGCGGAGCCGCACGCGGCTGCCGTCCACGGCCTTGAGGTCCTCATCGATGATCGCCTTGATGAGATCCGGCTGCGGGTCGTTCTCCGAAACGGTATGGAAATAGTCCGAGCTCTGCCGGACACGCCTCACTACCATTGCGGGATCGTCCTCCTCCGGAGCACTCACGGCACGCTGGGGTTCGGGTTCGGCTTCAGGGGTCTGTGATCCCGTCACCTGCGCAGCGCTCTGCTCACGCAACTGCGCGAGCGCGGCTTCGAGTTCCTCCCTCAAGGCCTGCTCCCGCTGCTGGCTCTGGATGAGCCGCTCGCTCTCGGTGAGCGGGAAAGGGTAATCCCCGCCCTGTTGCTGCAGGGCGGCGGCACGGCTGGCACTCTGCCGGAGCTGCTCCTCCATCTGGCGGTCCCGCTCCTGTGCATCTGCGGCCCTGTCGTCGATGGCCTGTCGCTCATCTTCGGAGTACTTGGATTCGTACTCCTCCTTGCCGGCGTCCGTGTCCTCACGGTCGATGATATCGACGGCGGTCAGGTCGTCTATCCTTCCGTAGGAACGGAGCATGTTCTCGTACTTGCCTCCCGGGTCATCCTTCACCTTCGGCTGCGGGAGATAGGGGTTCAGGTACTCCGTCACCTGCATCGAAGGATCCCCCAGGTCGGCCTTCTTCGTATGGAACATATCGATGAAGAAGTAACCCGTGGCCAGCAGGAGCGGGTACAGGATAGCCGGAAGGATGTACTTCGGCTGCTTGAAGTTAATCTTGATCTTTTCCATCTTCATTCTTTTGGATTGGTATCATGGTATGTGCGTTGTCCAGCCCTTCACGGAGCATCCGGGAGGCTTCCTGCGAGGAGACCTTCTGCTCCCGGTGCGCCCTGTACGCCCGCGTGAAATGGTAGATGTTCACGGCGAGGCAACCCAGGACGATGGCCATGACGATGCCGAGGAACACCCCGCGGTGCTTCTCGGCGAACCTCTGGACATGACCGGCGAGGCGGTCGATACGGGTCACACGGGCGAACTTGCGCCCGGCTTCCACGTCCTTCTCGTACTTCTCCCTGTACTTGGGGTCATCCTTGTCGGGCATCTTCTCGCCCAGGATGATGTTCTTCCACTTTCCCATATCGTTAGTAGCTTGACTTGTTCTTCTGTTCGATGTCCTTGTTCAGCAGGGTCCGCCAGTTCACGATGAGAAGCCCGTGCGGGTTGTTGTCCGTGCGGGGGACCCGGCGGAGCTGTCCGGCTGTGACGAGCTCGCGCATCAGGATACTGCTGCGGCGCTCGATGCGCTGCCTGCCGTAGTAGGTGAACTCCATGTTCTTGGTGTCCACCCGGATGGAGTCGCAGTAGATGCTGAAGACCGCGCTCGTACCCATGATGTTCGAGTAGAAGCCCTTCTCTTTGAGGGTGTTGTACTGCGCAAGGCCCGTCTCGTCCACGAGATACATGGCCTTCTCCATCGTGTACTTGATGTACTTGTCGTCAGGAGCCAGGGTGAAGAAGTAATGGTGGAACATCTCCACGTGGCTCTTCGCCTCGACCTCCAGCGTCTCGTCCATCGAGCTGCGCTCGACAAGGATCGGGACGTTGCCGTCCAGGACGTACACTTTCTTGTGCGCGTCGGACACCATCCCTCGGGCCGTGAGTATGCTCGCCACGCTGATGATGATGCAGCCGAGCAGGAACAGCCCGCAGACGATGCCGACCAGCCTGATCTTGTTTTCAAGGTTCTTGATTACCATATCGCTAGTTTTATCGTTGTCATATGATGTGTCCGCTGAGCATACCCGTCGCCGTGCTCTTCGCCTGCTGGGCCACGCCTTCGCCGAAGTTTCTCGTCGAGAAGGCCGTGTCGCCCTCAGGGATCATCCAGGCCGCGAGGTCTGGGACGAGGTTCAGGCACTTCAGGGCCACGATGCTCGCCGCCATGAGGTAACCGGCGGAGAAGAAGGCGTTCTGCAGGAACGCCGCCATGGTCGCCTCGCTGGCCGTGATGGCCGTGAGGTTCTCCACCTGGATCGTCAGGACGATGTCGAACAACAGGAGCACGTAGAAGCCCACGAAGTACAGCATCGCCCCGTAGAAATGCACCGTCAGATACCTGATGAGCCACTTTGCCCAGGCTCCCTCCCATTTCGGGAGGAGGGAGAAGGCCCACTGGATAGGCCCGAAGATCGTCAGCATGCCCAGGAGGATCTGCTGGCAATAGATGGTGCTCCACCAGCCGACCCGGAAGACGATCAGGGCTATGAGCATGATGATCTTGTCAAGGCCCACGATGGCACCGGCCGTGAGGGAGGTGAACCACAGCTTCGAGGCGTCCTTCTCCATCGCCGTGACCTCATCCACGCCCGCGTTCTCCATCGTCGCCTCGACGAGGTTCGGGTCGGACGTCCCCGTACGGGCGACATCCGCCTGCGCCTGGAGGTTCTGGTAGAGGGTGTCCCGGACGTAGATGAGTCCCTGCACCTCCTCGTACCGGTCGGTTATCTGTGACGCCTCGGCCTCATAGAGGTCGTGGGTGTAGGAGCCGATGGCGTTCGGTATGTACGCGAGGAAATCCAGCACGCACCACGAGCTGCCGCTGTTGGTGATGCCGGTGTCCGCCGGGGGATACCACCAGCAGAGGATAATGCTCACGGCCAGTGGCCGGAAGAGCTTCATCACGTCCAGCGGCTCGTGCTTGACCATCATCTTGTAGGCCATCCCGGCCGCGACGATGATCGAGAACAGGGCCGCGAGCGCCATGCACATCTGGAGAATCCACCAGAACGGGCCCTGCGACCCAGTGAAGGTCGCATCCGTGAGGAACTGGTTCGTCTGGAAGATGACCTCGTCGATCTCTTCCTCCAGGAGGTTGACCCCGAGGTCTGATACGATGTCTGCCATGGCTTAGGGATTGGTTTGGTTAGACGTCTCCTTCCACCGGCCACGGGCCTCGACGGCAATCTCCGCGTTGCGGTTCGGCCGCTCGAGCGTGGCTTCGAGGTGGTCCTTCGTTCTCTCGCGGGAGTCCACGGTAACGATGTACGCGATGAGCGTGTTGTTCCTGTCCGTGATGTCCCGGTATATGGCCAGGTATTCCTTCTTCCGCTCGGCATTGAGCATATAGGAGTTCCGGACGGCGCTGACGGCAGTCTGGAAGAGATGGTAGCGCTCCTGCCAGAGGGAGAGGTCACCGGCGTTGCCGCCTACCTCCGTGAGTCGCGCGATGTTGCGGTTGAAGGCTTCTAATCTGGACTGGATCTTCGGTCCCTCCGCCTGCCAGGCAAGGTCCACCTGCCGGTCAGCCATGTTCAGGGCCTCGACCTCCGCACGCTTGGTAAGCGAGGTGTCGATGGTCTCGGAGATGCCCACCTGGACCGTGCCGTGCGCGGCCGCCTCGGAGCGGTAGCGGAGCTTGTTCGTCTCCGCCGCGTCCTGGTAGTATTTATTGTGCACGACGCCGTAGAAGGCCCTCGGGGTGAGTTCCCCGACGCCGGTCTCCATGACCGTGACCTGGTACATCTTGGTCTCGTCATGGTTGTATGTCACGTACTGCGCCCCGGCATGGAAGAAGGGGAGCAGGAAAGCAAGTATGATGAGTATGTTCCGTTTCATTGTCATTTCCGTTTTAGTAGTCCAGTCGTCCGGCGACCCGCCATCTGCCGAAGGCGTCCTCGACGATCTCCGGGATGGTCTTCGCCTGGTAGACCTGGGCCTTCCAGTAGCCAATCCGCACCTGGATGTATCTCCACGTCTCGAAATACGCCCTGTTCAGGTGCATACGTATGTTGTCCAACGACCGGTTGATGGACTCGATTATGATGAGCAGGTCGGACGCGCTGCATGCGGCCGCCCCGGTCGCGTAGAGCACCAGGTCGCTGAACGACCGGTAGATGCCCTGGCCCTCCTCGGAGAGCCGCTCCAAGAGGCTGCGGTTCACCGTGATGATGAGCTGGTCCGTGCTGACGATGTCGCCCTGGCTGAGACACTTGTCCCAGTAGGCCGTCAGCATGACCTTGTAGTCTTCTATCCGCTGCTTGAACGTCTCGTAGGTATCGTAGGTATTCAGGGACGTGCGCAGGGTCTGGTACATGATGTCGATCACGTCGAAGGCCCGGGTGTACTTGTCCAACTCGACGTTGATCTCTTTGTAAGTGACGTTCGCGTCCCGGCTGTAGCCGTGCAGCAGGGTGTTCGCCTGCTCGAGGGTCGCCCTGGCCAGCAGGAGGCTCCGCTGGTCCTTGTGGTCGGCGATGTACGCCTCGATGGACGGCACGTCGAAGCTCCACTGCGCCAGCGCGTGCATGGGCAGCAGAAGCATCAGGGAGAGTATGGTCAGGATCCGTCTCATGGCTCGTCAGTCTCTTCATCGTCTTCGTCACGCAGGTAGGCGTTCCTGATCCAGCGCTTCCTGCACTCTTCCACTATCGTCATCCTTCGCCCCTCGTCGGCGTTGACGTCGGGTGCGATGTCCTTCAGCACGTCGATGATGCCGTAGCGGTAGGACATCATCTTCTCCAGCGACACGAGGTCGGCGTAGATCTTCGTAAGGCGCGTGTCTATCTCC
>JAFUDV010000083.1 GCA_017464245.1 Bacteroidales bacterium
ACAGAAACACGCCCTTGGAAGACGTAAATCAGCAGTCGCTCGTGTTTATGTTGTCGCCGGCACCGGTAACGTCGTTATCGATGGCCGCGAGCTGAACGATTACTTCAAGGAGGAAACCCTCCAGTACATCGTGAACCAGCCCTTCGAGGTCACCGGCACAGCAGGTCAGTTTGATGTCAAGGTCACGCTCGTGGGCGGTGGTACCAAAGGACAGGCCGAGGCCGTCCGCCTGGGTATCTCCCGCGCCCTCTGCGAGGTGGACAAGGAGGCCTATCGCGCTTCCCTGAAAGCCGCCGGCTTCCTCACCCGCGATGCCCGTGAGGTCGAGCGTAAGAAGCCTGGTCAGCCTGGCGCACGCCGTCGCTTCCAGTTCAGCAAGCGTTAATGTTTGCTTCAACGGACTGATTTACTTTTGCACAGTCCGGTGCTTCAAATCCTGAGATCCCGGTGAGGATGCGAATCTTCCCGAGCTACGAAACGGATTGCCGAGACTGCGAAAAATTGCGGAGACCGGTCCAGGACCGCTACTCCGGATTGAAGAAAGAGAAAAACAAAACGAATTTTAGACACTATGTCCAGAACAAATTTCCAGGAACTGCTCGATGCAGGTGCACACTTCGGCCATCTCGCCCGCAAGTGGAACCCTAAGATGGCTCCGTATATCTTCGACCAGAAGAACGGAATCCACATCATCGACCTGCACAAGAGCGTCGTGAAGATCGACGAAGCGGCTGAAGTGCTCAAGGAAATGGCCCGCAGCGGCCGTAAAGTCCTCTTCGTCGCCACCAAGAAGCAGGCTAAGGACGTCGTCGCCGAGAAGGCTGCCGCCGTCAACATGCCGTCCGTGACCGAGCGCTGGCCGGGTGGAATGCTCACCAATTTCCCGACCATCCGCAAGGCCGTCAAGAAGATGAACACCATCGACAAGATGAAGGAAGATGGTACGTTTGAGAAACTCGCCAAGAGAGAGCGTCTCCAGGTGGAGCGCCAGCGCGCGAAGCTCGAGAAGAACCTCGGGTCCATCCGCGACATGAGCCGTCTCCCCTCCGCCCTCTTCGTCGTCGACGTCCAGAAGGAGGCCAATGCCGTCAAGGAGGCCAACCGCCTGAACATCCCGGTAATCGCAATGGTTGACACTTGCTGCGATCCCACTCCGATTGATTACGTGATTCCGGCCAACGACGACGCCACCAAGTCCATCGCCCTCATCCTCGACGTCCTCACCAAGGCGATCCAGGAAGGTCTCGAGGAGCGCAAACTCGAGAAGGAGAAGGAAGCTGAGAACGAGCCCCAGGCCGATGCCGCCGAGGCCGCTCCCGCCAAGAAGCTCCGTCCGCGCCGCGCCCCCAAGGCCGAGGAAGAGACTCCCGCCGCCGAGTAAGTTTTGTTAACCCTTTAAAGCTAGAAGAACACCATGGCAGTATCATTGGCAGACATCAAGAAGCTGCGTGACATGACCAGCGCCGGCATGATGGATTGCAAGAAGGCCCTCACCGAGGCCGACGGCGATTTCAAGCGTGCCGTCGAGATCCTTCGCGAGAAGGGTAAGTCCACCCTCGCCAAGCGGGGTGACAACGAAACCACCCAGGGTGCCGTCCTGAGCCGTGTGAACGGCGGAAAGGCCATCCTCGTGTGCCTGGGCTGCGAGACCGATTTCGTCGCCGCCACGCCCGATTTCAAGGCGCTTGCCGCGACCATCGCCGACACCGCCATCGCCGAGTTCCCGGCCGACCTCGAGGCCCTCAAGGCCACGAAGACCGCCACGGGCTACACCCTCGACGAGGACATCACCAACCAGGCCGGCAAGACCGGTGAGAAGCACGTGCTGGCTTACTATGCCGCCGTGGAGGCTCCGTTCGTGTCCGAGTACGTCCACTTCAACGGCAAGCTCGGCGCCATCGTCGCCTTCAACAAGGAAGTGCCCGCCGAGATCGCCCGCGGTATCGCGATGCAGGTCGCTTCGATGAACCCGGTTGCCGTGGACGAGGCCTCCGTGCCCGCCGACGTGCTCGAGTCCGAGAAGACCGTCGCCATCCAGAAGACCAAGGACGAGCAGGTCCAGAAGGCCATCGACGCCGCCCTCAAGAAGGCTGGCATCAACCCGGCCCACGTGGACAGCGAGGATCACATCGAGTCCAACACCGCCAAGGGTTGGCTGACTCCGGAGCAGGCCCAGCAGGCCCGCGAGATCATCGCCACCGTCGGTGCCGAGAAGGCTGCGAACCTCCCCGCCCAGATGATCGAGAACATCGCCAAGGGCCGCGTCGCCAAGTTCCTCAAGGAGAACACCCTCGTGGAGCAGGAGTACCAGCTCAGCGACAACAAGGAGACCGTGAAGCAGGCGCTCGCCGCCATCGACAAGGACGCCAAGGTCCTTTGCTTCAAGCGCTTCTCCCTGGCCGATTAAGAACTTCTATAGTGAAAGAAGGGCTGCCCCGAAAGGAGCAGCCCTTTTGTCATTCCGGGCGGAGCGGTGGAATTACTATTCCGCCAGGCAGTCGTCCATCAGCTTCGCCAGCCCTTCCTTGTCCAGGTGCTGGCCGATGAAGACGATCTTCTGCATGCGGTCGCCATAGACCGGGTCCCAGTCGCGGCGGAGGATCGGGTCGCGCTGCAGGCGGATGTTCAGTTCTTCCTCCTCCATGGTGGCGTACCAGAGGCCCGCGTCGCGGATGCTCTTCTGGCGGCCGGCCTGCTCGAAGAGGTAGCACTTGTCCGTATCGTCGGAGAAGTAGCAGAGACCCTTTGCGCGGATGATGTTTCCGGGCCACTTCTTCGCGACCATGTAGTCGAACTTGTTCAGGTCCAGGGCCGGACGGCGGCAGTAGACGAAGGTGTCGATCCCGTATTCCAGGGCCTCGCCCTCGGCCTCTTCCTCTTCGTCCTCGCCCTCGATGGCTGCGATCCAGGCGGCGGAAGTGGCCACGCGGTCGAAGTCGAACATGCCGGTGTAGATAATTTCGTCCAGGTCGACGTCGCCGTAGTTGCACTCCAGGATCTTCGCCTGCGGGTTGATGCTGGAGACGATGCCCTTGAGCTTGCCCAGCTCCTCCGGGGTGATTTCCGACGCCTTGTTGAGCAGCACGATGTTGCAGAATTCGATCTGTTCGATGACCAGGCGCTCCAGGTCGTCCTCGCCGATGTCCTCCTTCTGGAGGGCGCCGCCGCTTTCGAACTCGTCCTTCATGCGGAGGGCGTCCACGACGGTGACGATGCAGTCCAGGTAGGGGAGGGCCTCATGGACATACTGAGGGCCGAAGGCCGGCAGGGTGCTGATGGTCTGGGCGATCGGGGCCGGCTCGCAGATGCCGCTGGCCTCGATGACGATGTAGTCGAACTTGCGCATGGCGGAGATTTCCGCCAGCTGGGCGACGAGGTCCATCTTGAGCGTGCAGCAGATGCATCCGTTCTGGAGGGCGACGAGCGAGTCGTCCGTCTGGCCCACGATGCCGCCTTTTTCAATGAGGTCCGCGTCGATATTGACTTCGCCGATGTCATTGACGATCACGGCGAACTTGATGCCCTTCCGGTTCGAGAGAATCCGATTCAGGAGCGTAGTCTTTCCGCTGCCGAGGTATCCGGTGAGCAGCAGCACCGGTATTTCTTTCTTTTCCAGTTCGATGGTCATGGCTCTTCTTTTGTTTCAGCCTGCGAATTTACGAAAAAATATCAAAAGAATACCGCCGCGTGCTTCCCAGCAAGCGGCGGTCGCAATTCTAACCTAAAACTTAACCTATGAAAAAACTATTCGACAGAATTTATTGCGAAAACTATGCCAAAGTTATTTCTCAATAGGTGAATCTTACAAAAATCATTTCTTTTTCGAATCTCTCTTCTTCAGGGTCCGTCCTTTGAGGACGTCCTTCAGGGCGGCGGAGTCCGCGAGCTGGATCTGCGGCTCGGTCTCGACGGCCGGCAGGTCTTCGGAGGGGAGCCCTTCCGCCCGGCGGAGTTCCTCTTCCTTGGCCCGTTTGTTCATCTGCATGTTCGGCGTGATCCGATGGATGATGACCGGCTTGAGCGGACGGTCGAAGCGGTCGGTCCTCACCCGGGCGATGCGGTCGATGACATTGAGCCCGCCGACAGTCTCGCCGAACACGGTGTATTCGCCGTTGAGATGGCTGCAGGCGGTGGAATCCTGCACGAGGTAGAACTGGGAGCCGCTGGACTCCTTCGCCGGGTTGGCGAAATCCCCGCGGCGCGCTGCGGCGAGCGCCCCTTTCTTGTGCCGATGCTCGGGAACGAATTCCGGGTCGATGTTGTAGCCCGGACCGCCCTCTCCCCATTCCTCCACGCGCGTGGTGTCCTTGGTGTACGGGTCGCCGCCCTGGATGACGAATCCGGGGACCACCCGGTGGAAGAGGGTGCCGTCATAGAAATGGCTTATGGCGAGCCGGATGAAGTTGTCCCGGTGCTTGGGCGTGTCTTTGTACAGTTTCACGCGGATCGTGCCCATGCTCGTGGAAATGTCGAAGACCGGCTCTTCGGGCAGGTCCCGGATCGTCCGCATCGTGAGGGCGGCGCTGTCCAGGGTTTCCTTCTCCTTGGGAGCTTCCGGGGTGACGGCGGCCAGGGAGTCGGCGCCGTCGGCCGTACCCTGTCCTCTCCGGCCGCCGCAGGAGACGGCGAGGAGGACCAGCAGGGAAAGAGTGAGATAGCGTTTCATTACCAGCCGATGGGGTTTTCTTCCAGATACTTCTGCAGTTCCTCCTCGCTCCGGGCAGGCTGCTCGTGGCCCGGCAGGCCGATGATGCCGCGCACGTGCTTCGCGTAGGTGTAACCCATCACGTCCAGCATCTTGAAGGTGTGGTCGAGGGAGGCGTCAAAGCGCGTGTAGTCCTTGCGGTCAGCGTTGCACCACTGGACCTCGGACAGGGCGCACAGGCGCGGAAGGAGCATGTATTCCAGGAATTCCGGCGAAGTGACATACTCGGTCCAGAGGTTCGCCTGGACGCCCAGGATGTGGTCTTCGGTGCCCGGAGCCATCCCCTCGTAGGGCTCATAGGAATAGACCTTGGGCACGGTGACGAGGCCACCGATCTGGAGGGGCTCCTTGTCGCGTTCCTGGCTCTGGTAGTAGTCGATGTACAGGTGACTGTTCGGGGTCATGACCACGTCGAAGCCGCGCCGGGCTGCCTCGATGCCGCCCTGGGTGCCCCGCCAGGACATGACCGTGGCTCCCTCGGCCAGGTCGCCTTCCAGGATCTCGTCCCAGCCGATGATCTTCCGGCCGTGGCCGTTGAGGAACTTCTGGATGCGGGCGGTGACGTAGCACTGGAGTTCCTGCTCGGCGGAGATGTTCCCATGGGCCTTGAGACCCAGTTCCTTGATGCGGGCCTGGCACAGCGGGCAGTTCTCCCAGCGCACCTTCGGGCATTCGTCGCCGCCGATGTGGATGTACTCGGACGGGAAGATGTCCATCAGTTCGGTCAGGACGTCCTCCAGGAAGGTGAAGGTCTCCTCCTTGCCCACGCACAGGACGTCTTCCGAGACGCCCCAGCGGGTCCAGACCTCGTAGGGACCGCCGGTGCAGCCCAGCTCCGGATAGGCGGCAAGGGCGGCGACCATGTGGCCAGGAAGGTCGATCTCGGGGACCACGGTGATGTTGCGCTCGGCGGCGTAGGCCACGATCTCGCGCATCTGGTCCTGGGTGTAGTAGCCGCCGTAACGGATGCCGTCATTGCTGTCGAAGTCCTTGCCGATGCAGGTGCCGCTGCGCCAGGCGCCCACTTCCGTGAGTTTCGGGTACTTCTTGACCTCCATGCGCCAGCCCTGGTCCTCGGTGAGGTGCCAGTGGAGCCGGTTGAGTTTGTAAGTGGCGGCGATGTCGATGTAGCGCTTGGTCTCCTCGATGCTCCAGAAGTGGCGGCAGGGATCCAGGTGGATGCCGCGGTAGTCGAAGCGCGGGGCGTCCAGGATGCTCACGTAGGGGAGGACCCAGGCGGCATTGGCCTTCCTGGTGCCGTAGATTTCCGCCGGGAGCATCTGCTTGAGGGTCTGGATGGCGTAGAAGAAGCCGCCGAAGGCCGATGCTTCCACGGTGAGGCCCTTGTCATTGACATTCAGGGCATATTCCTCCGCGCCCAGGTTCGGATTCGGGAGGAAACGGACCTTCTGGCCGAGATCTTCGGTGCCCAGGACGGATTTCTTGCCGGAAACCGTGTACAGCTGGTTCCAGAAGTCGGCGATGGCCTTGTGGCTGGCCTGGTCCAGGGCGGCATCGGCATAGAAATCCTGGCCCGCGAGGTTGAAGGATCCCTCGGAGAGGGTCACGTCGTTGGGCATGGGAATCACGCTGAAAGGCTGTGGCTGCTGCTCGGTGGAGCAGGCGACGGCAAGGGTCAGCGCGAGGATGGAAAGGAGGTGATGTCTCATATCAAGCGGTTATTATCCTACCAATAGTTCGTTAACTTTTTCCCAGGCCTAAGCGGCTCTGGATGTAAATAAAACCAGTTCTTTGAAAAGTTTGTCAATAACTTGTGGGTTCGGTCGCAGACCGGACACGCAAATAAATCGCTCAAGCATATAGGCGTTAT